>DASZJS010000734.1:0-3123 GCA_035947935.1 Gemmata sp.
CGCCCATACCACTCGATTTGGATGGAATCACACCTCAACGTGTGGCAGGTCTGTCGGCAATCGAAGTGGCAAAGCTGCCTGTTCTTCACGGCAACCGCACCGAGCCACTCGGAGAGTTCTTCCATGTGCTTCCCAGCACAAAACTGCCCGGAGTGAATCTGCACTTTGCTGGCGATACCAGAAATGTCAAGGGAATCGGGGCGGGGATGACGGAGGGGTCCATTTTTGTGGAAAATGATGTCGGCATGCATGCCGGTGCCATTATGACTGGGGGAAGGTTAATAATCGACAACGCAGCTGGTGACTGGCTTGGGGCTGAGATGAAGGGCGGATACATCGAAGTCCGTAGGGAGGCCGGAAATCAGGTTGGAGCTGCCTATCGTGGTTCCCGGCGAGGCATGACTGGTGGCACAATTCTCTGCCGAGGCAGCGCTGGCGATGAACTCGGGCTACTCATGCGGCGAGGGCTCATCATTGTCGAGCAGGGTTGTGGGGAATTTGCATGTGCATCCATGATTGCGGGAACGGTCGTGTTGTTAGGCAACGTTCAAGAGGGGCTGGGTGCTGGAATGAAACGTGGAACAATCATCGTAAATCAGGAACCGGGTTTGCCACCATCGTTCCGCTTCGCGTGTGAATATCGACCATCATTCCTTCCATTACTCAGCGCGAAGGTACAACAGCTTGGTGTCGATTTGCCGAAGGGCATGGCCGAACCTGTGCGGTGTTACCGCGGTGATCTCCTCACAGGCGCACGGGGTGAAGTGCTGGTTCTGCGGCAGTAGGTCGGGCTGCGATTCCGATTCACAATTTGGGTATATCAATTTCAGATGTCAGAAGGCCTCTACTCCGCATTCTTCTGTGGCTCTCCTTGTTCCTTGATTGTCCGTTTCTCTCCATACGGACAGTGTCGGCAACCGCTCCCGCAGCAGAAACCGCGTTTCAGGTGGAACGCCGCGGTGAACACCCAACGGCCGTTCTCGATGTAATAGTCCACACCTTCAACCAGGATCGATGACTCCTGACCGTCTGCCACTGGCATTTCCTCCTCTAACCGATACTCCGAGTGTATCTGCGAACTCAACCATCGGCGTGAGCCAAGAATGACTTCCATAACCGCACCGTTGATTCCCCGCTCCGCGGGAATCTTGCTTCACCCGACGAGCCTTCCTGGGCCGTTTGGTATCGGGGATCTCGGTCCAATCGCCTACCGTTGGATCGAAACCCTCGCAGCGATGAAGCAAAGCTGGTGGCAGATTCTGCCGCTTGGGCCAACAGGGGCGAGCGATTCACCCTATCAGTCGTTTTCCGCGTTCGCAGCGGAAATCAAGTTACTCAGTCCCGAGTTACTGGAGCGGGATGGGCTTGTAACCCGATCGTTGTGGGAAGGCAAATCTTTCCCCGAGGATCACGTTGATTTCTCGCTGGTCAACCCCTTCAAGATGTCGCTTCTTCGCACTGCCTGGGAGAGCTTTCGGAATGGGAAAGCCACCCACATGAAGGATGATTTTGCAGCTTACACCAAGAGGGAAGGGGGGTGGTTGAACGATTACGCATTGTACAGGGCCATTCGGGAATCGCTTGGTGGAACCCCCTTAACCGAATGGCCCAAGAACCTTCTCCATCGCGAACCTGTTGCACTAGCGACTGCCGAGAAGGAACTGACCGATGCGGTTGGAATGCACAAATTTGGCCAGTTTCTATTTGACCGACAATGGGCAGCGCTGAGGAAGTTTGCGGCCGACCGTGGCGTCAAGATTCTTGGGGATGCCTCGATTTTCGTTGCCCTCGATTCGGCCGATGTGTGGGCAAACTCCGATCAGTTCCTCCTGGACTCCAATCGCAAACCGACAGTTGTGGCCGGCGTACCGCCTGACTATTTCAGCGAGGATGGGCAGCACTGGGGGAATCCGATTTATGACTGGAAGAGAATGGCCCAGACAAGTTATGCGTGGTGGTCTGCCCGCATGACCCGTCAGTTGGGACAGGTCGATTTAATTCGTCTCGATCACTTCCGGGGATTCTGTCAGGCGTGGCATATTCCAGCGAGCGAGAAGACAGCCCGAAACGGAAAGTGGGTGGATGGCCCAAGAATCCAGCTCTTTGAACGTCTCCGCTCGGTGCTGGGTGGTCTTCCACTCGTCGCGGAGGACTTGGGACTTATCACGCCCGACGTGATCGCTTTGAGGGATCAACTGGAGCTACCCGGTATGCGAGTCTTGCAGTTCGCGCTGGATGGCCCGCTCAATCTCCACTGGCCGCACAACTTCGTCCCGAACAGCGTTTGTTATACCGGAACGCACGACAACGATACGACAAACGGGTGGTATGGCGGCCTCACCGACAAAGATAAAAACTATCTGGCACTAACTCTGGGTCGTGCGATCGGTGATCCAGCCTGGGACTTAATCCGTTCCGCCTGGTCTTCAGTCGCGGCACTCGCAGTTGCACCGCTTCAGGATGTGTTGAGTCTTGGGAATGAAGCGCGAATGAACAAGCCTGGAGTGGCTACTGGAAACTGGGGCTGGCGATTCCGGCTCGACCAGTTCCGACCGGACCTGATTAGTCGTCTCGGTGATTTCACCACGCTCTACAACCGGGTTCCGACTGTGAAGCAGTGAGGTGAGGCGATGGGACTTCACTTCCCGTCGCCGTATTCGTCCTTCCATTCCTCGAACCAGGCCATCTGGATGGCCTCCAGGAGTTTCTCGTTCGACTCGTTCGGCTTCCCTGTGAACCCCTCCAGATTCAAGACGTGATTATGCAAATCGGTGAACCGAACGGTCAGTGGATTGAGCGTATCGAACTGCTCGAAGAGCAGTTCACCAATCTCGCGTGCATCGTGCCATGTCATGCGTAAAATCCTGAGCGGGTTAAAGCCTGTTAGGATCGAGGGAATTAGGATCTTCGCCACCAAGCGTTTTCCGAAGTACCTCGTTCATCTGGAGTTGGGCCAGTGGGTTGGTGGCCGCAGCGAAAACATCGAGCGACCGTTGCAGAGCAGCCAAATCTGTCCCCGAAGTCGCCGTCTTCAATCCAGCCGTGGCCGCGTCAATCGCCTCTCGTTGCTCGGTGTTCAGGGCATGTCCGGCCTGACCGAGTGCTTTTTCGCTGTGACGGAGA
>DASZJS010000735.1:0-2689 GCA_035947935.1 Gemmata sp.
AAAAGCGCTATATCCACAAGGATGGGTATGTACTCCGGGGCTTGACGAATGTCTCTATCATTCGCAACGCTCAAGGCCAACCCATGTTATATGTCGGCCAGGTGCAAGACATCACCGAGCGCAAACGCGCGGAGGAATCACTCAAACTTTTCCGTACTTTGATCGATCATTCAAACGATGCAATTGAAGTGATCGATCCCGCCACGGGGCGCTTCCTCGACATGAATCAAAAGGGCCGCGAGGACTTGCAATATAGTCGGGAGGAGATTTTGCGGCTTAGCGTTATGGACATCGATCCATCGGTTGCCAAACGAGGCTGGGATAAATCGTTGGAGCACTTTCGGCGAACCGATATTTTGGTTCTCGAAACCGAACACCAGCGCAAGGATGGCTCCGTCTTTCCCGTCGAAATCAACTCCAAGCTCGTTCGGATGGATCGGGACTACTTAGTGGCCGTTGTTCGCGATATTACCGAACGCAAGAAATCCGAAGAGGCGCTTCACGAAAGTGAGGAGCGATTTCGACAAGCCCAGAAGATGGAGGCGGTTGGTCAACTGGCGGGCGGCGTGGCCCACGACTTCAACAATCTGCTGACCATCATCTCGGGCTATAGTGAAATCCTGTTTCCCATGCTCGGGCCGGACGACCCAAAGCGTGAATTGGTCAAGTCCATTAGTGAAGCGGGTGAGCGAGCCGCCTCACTCACGCGGCAGTTGCTTGCCTTTAGCCGTAAGACGGTCCTGGAGCCGAAGGTGCTGGATCTGAACGAGGTTGTCCGGGATACCGGGAAGCTTTTGCGGCGACTGATTGGAGAGGACATCCTGTTCACCACTGTCCTCGATCCAACAATCAGCAGAGTGAAAGTTGATCCCGACCAGTTGGGGCAAGTCTTGATGAACCTAGCCGTCAATGCCCGGGACGCCATGCCCAAGGGCGGAAAATTGACCGTGGAAACCCGCAACGTCGAGCTGGATCGGGAATACACTCGTTTACGGCCCGAGGCAATGGCAGGCCAGTATGTCTTGCTGGCGATGACCGACACGGGCAATGGCATGTCGACAGAAGTGAAGGCCCGCATTTTCGAGCCGTTCTTCACAACAAAGGGGGTTGGCAAGGGAACCGGGCTGGGGTTGGCGGTGGTTCTTGGCATCGTCAAGCAGAGTGGCGGCCATGTCGAGGTGTATAGCGAGCTAGACATCGGCACGACATTCAAAATCTACCTTCCTGTCGTGGAGGAAAAGGCATCTGATTCCAAATTAATCGACATAGGGGAAAGTGGGTTTGGAACCGAGACGATCCTGGTGGTTGAGGATGAAGACGGGGTTCGCGGGCTGGCTGTTCTCGTTTTGAAAACTTACGGTTACAAGGTGGTGGCAGCAAGCAACGGCAAGGAAGCGATGCGACTCGTTGCCAAGCATCAAGGTGGAATTGATTTGATGGTGACGGACGTGGTGATGCCTGGCATAGGCGGGCCGGATTTAGCCGAAGCTCTGCTGCCCTACGTCCCGCAGATGAAGGTGCTTTTTTCAAGTGGTTACACGGACGATGCTGTGATCCGACATGGTCTCTTACAGGAAAAGGTGGCGTTCCTTCAGAAGCCGTATTCGCCTCTGGCCCTGGTTCGGAAAGTGCGACAGGTTTTGGATGAGAAGTGACCCGATTTACCCAGCCATCGATCAATTCCGCGACTTGATTGGCTCCGGCAAACTCTTCGCCCAACTCGACCGGCACGCATAAACCACAATCCTCACCCCATTCCCGCCGCTTCCAGCAGTTCTCGGCCACGGATGAGTGCGAACGCCTTCGCCAAGTCTTCCTGAAACAGGTAATCTGCCTCGCGGTGTGGGATTCTCGCACGCACGAGCCGATGGGCAGCCTCAATCCCGCGACCGGGGCGCAGAGGCAGCCGATAGTCGAGCGCCTGCGCGGCGGTGAGCATTTCGATGGCAAGCACGGTCTCGACGTTCTCGAACACCTGCAACAACTTCAGCGCGGACACGCTCCCCATGCTGACGTGATCTTCTTGCCCAAGGCTGGTTGGGATCGAGTCCACGCTTGCCGGATGGCACAACACCTTGTTCTCACTCACCAGAGCCGCGGCCGTGTACTGGGGGATCATGAACCCCGAATTGAGCCCCGTTTCCTTCATCAGGAGTCGGGGTAGCCCATCGTGACCTTCGAGGAGCAAGTAGATGCGCCGTTCGGAGATGCTGGCGAACTCGGCGAGTGCAATCGCGGCAAAGTCCAGGGCCAGCGCCAGCGGCTGACCGTGGAAGTTCCCACCGCTCACCACATCGCCCTCCGGGAACACGAGCGGATTGTCGGTCACACCGTTGAGTTCGGTTTCCAGCACGGTCGATGAGTATGTGAGAGCATCGCGGCTGGCACCGTGAACCTGTGGGACGCACCGCAGGCAATAGGGGTCTTGCACCTTCCCGCAGTTGCGGTGCGATTCGAGGATTTCGCTTGCCTCCAGCAATCGCCGTACATTTGCAGCGACCACGCCGTGCCCCGGATGCGGTCGGACGGCAAAAATACGCGCATCGAACGGCTTGATGCTGCCTTGCAAGGCTTCCAGAGACATCGCCGCGATGAGGTCGAAGAGATCGACGAGACGAACGCACTTCTCCAGCACGAACGCCCCATACGCCGCCATCAGTTGCGTTCCGTTGATGAGTGCAATTCCATC
>DASZJS010000736.1:0-5586 GCA_035947935.1 Gemmata sp.
CTGCCAATTCGTTCGCTGCTGGTCGCCGGACAACTCGCACCGCTGCACACAATCCCGGATCAAGTTGTCCGATGTCTTCGGCACGCGCTGCGAGAGAAGCACGCTCGATCCGTCCGGGACCAAGGCCAGGCAGGGGTGCTCTACGGCGACGGGGCGGGGAATTCGCAGGTGCTGCTCCTTGGGGGCGTGCTGCCACATCTGCGCGGACTCGTCGGGCGACCGGAACTCGACGGACCACAGCTGGCCGTCGGGCAAGAACAGGGCACGACTTCCCGGCAGAGGTCGCCCGGACGAATGGCACTTGGTTCATCATCAAGTCGTTAGCTGAAAATGACATAGGCAAGCAGGGCCTCTCTTGCGTAGATGGTTGTTGCGATAAACCCATCGGCGGCAAGGAGGCCCCAGGATGCAGGATGCATCGTTACAATCGAGGACGATTTCGTCGACAGGTGCAACATCTTCGACGTCAATTTGTCCAGGACAGAGATTTGCCCTTCAATGACGTCCTCTCCGAAGATCTCATCCCGCAAACGCTAACCGCAGTCGGCATATCCTGGCTCGATCGAATCTTTTCGCCGCTGGTCACGCTTTGGGTCTTTCTGAGCCAGGTGTTGAACGCCGACCACTCCTGCCGCGCTGCCGTCGCCCGCTTGATTGCCCACCGCGTTTCGCGGGGACAAAAACCCTGTTCCGCAAAAACCGGTGCCTATTGTCAGGCCCGAGAACGTTTGCCCGAGAAGTTCTTCTCCGACGTGGCTTGCTCAGTCGGTCGCACGTTGGACGCCAAGGCAAAACACCGTTGGCTATGGAAAGGTCGGCGTGTCGGCATGTTCGATGGCACGACGGTCACCATGCCTGACACCCCCGAGAATCAAGAAGCCTACCCGCAAGTCTACAATCAACAACCGGGCCTGGGTTTTCCGATCGCTCGAGTAGGAGCCATCATTTCATTATCCTGTGGAGCCATCGTGAATCTCGGGGTCTGCCGCTACGCCGGCAAGGGACAAGGCGAGGTCAGCTTGCTCCGCAAATTGTGGGACATCTTTCGTCCCGGAGACGTTCTCCTCACCGATTGTTTGCTGGCCAATTGGGCGACCATTTTGCTGCTCAAGCAGCGTGGCATCGAATACGTCGGGCGTCTGAACAAGTCCAACCGAACGGCGGATTTTCGCCGCGGAAAGCGTCTCGGCAATCACGACCACATCGTCCGCTGGTTGAAGCCATCGTCGATTCGTTCGCTGGATCGGCAATCGTACCAGGCGTTGCCGGAGTACATCACGACCCGACAGGCCCTCAATTCCAGGAGCCGACCGGCAAGACGCCGGTGATCGGCCACAGTGAACCGATGCTTGTACTTGTCGCCAGGTCCAGGAAAGGGCGGATCGAGGTAGAGCCATGTTCCGCCTTGTTGCCATATGCCGAGCCCATCGGTCGCATTCCGAACTCGAGGGGCAGAATCACCACCTCCGGCATCCCATCGCACTGAGTGCCCGGCCTCGAATTCTCTCTGGGTTCCCGCGGTACCATTTCGAGCCCACCAGCAGCAGACGAAATAATCACACGCCCAGTCGAGATCTGGGGCGATTCCAAGACCGAACGCCTTTCCTTCCGGAACAGTTTCGCGGTCGATACACCGCAGTTGTGTAGCCCGGAGAACGTCCGGATGATGGGGGAGCCCGGCCAGACGTTTGCAGAGTTGGGGATTGAGAACCGGATCGGCTGCGACCGCGGCGAGATTCACGACGTGACGATGAAGATCACCAACCAGCAGGGACCGGGCCTTGATGTGGAGTAGCTCGCACATGCCGCCAGCGAAGGGCACACCGACCCACTCGCACCCCGACAGAGCCCGGCCGACGTTTTCTGCGAGTGTTCGGTTACTCCCAAACCACTGAGCAAGAGCGGTGATGGGTTTCATCCTGGGATGGTAGGAGTTGAACCGCTCGAGCGCAAGCGAACCCGGTGGCTGGTGTGTTGGGCCGAGCAGAAATCTCTCTGGTTTTGCTCCTCCGAATCAGGATTCGTGAGCAAATCGACGAGGTGCCTAGAATCACCCCGACTATGGAAACCATTTGATAGGATCAACTCGAAAGTACCCCACGAGCATCGTGTACACATCGGGGTATTCGTTCCGCAGGTCGGCCGGGCAGCAGTAAAACGCCTCAGTCGCGTCGGCAAAGAATTCGGTCTCGTTATCTCCTGCATGCTCTGTGAAGAAGGTTGCCTCCTTCCGACGCTGTGCTGCGCGGTGATCGTTGAATGCTACCTCCATGACGTAATGCCACCTCTGCGATAGGGCCTGGTCTGATAGCGGAGGCGTCCCTTTGGCCAAGCCGTCCCGATCATCGAGTTGATGGGCGAATTCGTGGATCACGACATTATGCCCGCAGGTAGGGTCGCGACCTTCGTAGAGGGCGTGTTCCCACGAGAGAATCACCGGCCCCCGGGTGACCGACTGTCCGTTCGCAATCACCGGTGGGAACGTATCGTCGATATCTCCAAACTGGTCCCGGTCAGGGACCGCAAATTCTCGCGGATAGATCACCACAGATGCCACTCGGATGAAGAAATCGTGGTCGGGAAGCCCCAGTAGTAAGAGGGAAGCTTGGGCAGCGATCGTCACCTTCATCTCTTCAGTGACGATTAGCCCTTTCGTCCCTTCCCATTTCTTCTCATCAACCAGGACGCGGGTTAAATCGTGCAATCGAGCCTGTTCAGCCGGGGAAAGTCGAGGATAATGGCCAACATTTCGATTGAGGATGGCGACCCACCCTGGTGGGAACGATTCGGCCAACAGTTTTCGCCGATGGCGGGAACGGAAGAAAGAGAACATTATGCAATCTTATCAGGTCAACAATTCATCGCTCCATTGACCCTGTCAAACACACCGTGTTAGCTCGATCGAAAGAAACCTGAACGTGTCCCAATTCCGATGGTCAACCGCTCAACATGGACGCCGTTCTTGGGGCGATCTTCGAAGAAGCCTAACCCTCCGCAGCAACTGAATAGCGGAGCTGTGCAAAGTGGAAACATTTCCACCAAAAAAAACGTCCAAATTTGCGATTTCCTAGGTGAAACTTATTAGTGTTGGTGTCAGATTACTAAGTGCGACCGCTCACGGCATTGGCCGGGAAGCGTTTCCAGGGGTCAAATCGCGATCGAAAGCTGGAAACATTTCCAGGGCTGGAACGTGGGTGGAAATGTTTCCAGGGCCGGAACGGAGTCAGAGGTGCGATAGAGGTGGGCACACCGTGAGCGGGGGTTGAGCCTCTTCCCGATATCGGTTTCGACCCAGTGGGTTGAGGCTAATATTCTGGCGAGAGGAAGGGTGGAGCACTGCGGGCTCAGGGTGTTGTCGGGGACAGGTTCGCCGCGGCCATCGGCTGTCGAAGGGTACTCTGTCACGAAGCTTCGTCATCTGGAGTCGGTGGGGGGCGTCGGACGCAATTCGAGCTCTCGACATCGTCGTTTTCATCGAGGTACGAGATCGTGAATTGCCGTGCGTGTCGATCGATTCCAAGGTACAGGATGGTTGGTTCTCCTTTTGGGTAGTTGGGTAACAAACCAGCTGCTTCACCTAACCAACCCGATGGGAGAACCACTTCTTCTTAACTAGCAGCTCTTTCAAAGATTATCACCGCGTGAATTGACTGCAGGATGAGTGTAGACTTGGTAACTATGAAGAGTGCTAACCGGTTGAAATCCAGTCGCCCCCGACTTTCTAGCCGACTTACCTGTTTCAGGTTCTGAGTTAAGTCGTCGGCCCATCTTTCAAGACCCGGAGTGCCGCATGAGATTCTTCTCTCTCTTGCTGATCCATCTTCTCACACCCACATACACGCTGGCTGCTGACCTTAAACCTGATCTCGACAATATCGTCGAGACGCTCCTCAAGGACAAACCGGTGGCAGGGGTTGTGGTCGGCGTTTGGATGGACGGCAAGCCACAAGTCCACGGATATGGTAAGGTCACGACGGCGGTCGGCGAGATGGCACCGGACGGCGACACATTGTTCGAGATCGGATCGGTCACCAAGTCGTTCACCGGCGTCCTACTGGCGGACGCGGTGGCCCGTAAGGAAGTGGCCCTTGATGACCCAGTGAACAAGCACTTGCCGGCCGATCTTCAGATCAAATCGAAGTCCGATCAGCCTATCACCATGCTTCACCTGGCCACACATCACAGCGGCTTGCCTGTGCAGCCGCCGTCAGGCGGGGAGTTCGCCCGGAACAATGCGAACCCTTACGCCGGCTATGTGCGTCCGGAACTCGTCCGACTGATGAGTATGCTGAAGCCCGAATGGGAGCCGGGAGCGAAGTATGAATACTCAAATCTGGCGGTTGGATTGCTCGGGCACGCACTGGTGGCCGCCGCGAAGGCGGACAATTACGACTCTCTCGTGCGAGAACGCGTGTGTAAGCCCCTTGGATTGAAGGACACCAGCGAGGCACTGACAGGAGCGCAGAAGGCTCGACTCGCACGTGGTCACAACGCCAAGCTGGAGTTAACCGATCCGTGGGACTTCGCCACACTAGAAGCGTGCGGTGGATTGAAGTCGTCGGCAAACGACATGCTTCGTTTCGCTGCTCTCAATTTGGGAGAAGTGAGGAGCCCGCTGCTTGACCACATGAAGGCGAGCCACGAAAAACGGGCATTGGCAGGCTCCGAAGCCGAGGAGATTGGTCTTTGCTGGCACCGTATAAAACTCAGGAGCGGCGAAATGATGGTGTCGCATAACGGCGGCACCGGCGGGTATCGCAGTATGATCGCGTTCACCCCAGCTACCAAGCGAGCCGTGATCGTCCTTTGCTCCGCCGATCTCGGCTCGGAAGTGGACAAGCTGGCATTCAAAGTGCTGATGCGGATTCAGCCGAAGTGAACCATTGGCATCGGCAACGTCAGAGCGTGGCACAGATTGTTGACTACTACCCCTGCGCGGCCGCCAATAGAATTCAATGGACTTCTTGTTCTCTCGATTCTCTTTCTCATGGAAGTCCTTCAGCCAGTAGGTCGGGTTTCCTGTAAGAGTTCTCGACTCATTTTCGCAAGTCGAATCGAGTGTAATCCGCGTTCAACTTGAGCCGAAATGCACGTGAACACTCGTCAGTTTTTCACGTGTACTCGCCACTGTCCGAAGCCAGCGAATCGGCTCGGTAAATCGGGCACCCTGGGGGTGTGGCTCAATTCTGGCAGGCGAATCCGTCTCGCTCACAAGTGGGAACATTGCCAAAAACCACTCGAAAATCACCACAGTGGAATTGTGCCAAGTGGAAACGTTTCCAGGCCAAAACGCCCAAATTCGCGATTTCCTAGGCGATTCTTATTAGTGTCGACGTCAGAGGACTAATCGCGGCCGGTCACGGCACTGGTCAGGACTGGAATCGTTTCCAGGGCTGGAATGGGGAGAAGAGCTCATTGAAACATCTGTTCAACTCGTTCAGTCTCAGAATTCTGCCGGCAGGATCGGTTGGTCAGGAAATGACAAAATGACCCTGCCTAGTCGGCAACCGAAGGAATCAGTCTTGTTGGTTGTTCGTGGCACAGCGGCATAGTTATACTAGCGTTCTGCCCCCAACTGGAGCCACC
>DASZJS010000737.1:0-17682 GCA_035947935.1 Gemmata sp.
GGAGAGGGGCTGGGGGGTGAGGGCGAATTTTAGTTGCACCTCCGGCTTGCTTGGCTAGAACACCTCAATTCGATCTTCCACCCAACGACCACGCACCATCAACCCCCCTTCGCGCATGCGGCCATCCGTCGTTCTCGTCGCTTTCCTCAGCATCATTGCCGGGGTGACAGGACTTGCAACCGCGTATACGAACAATCGCCACCCCGTACCCACAGTTCAAGTCGCGATTGAACCCGGCAAGCCGCGGGTCAAGCTCGCCGTGCTGGTTGTGTTCGATCAAATGCGAGGCGATTACCTGGAGAAATGGAGATCGCTGTTCGGTCAAGAGGGATTTGCTCGCCTGCAATCAGAAGGAGCCTGGTTCACCCACTGTTATTACCCCTACGGAACCACGACCACCGGACCCGGACACGCTTCCATGCTCACCGGAACCTGTGGCGATCGACACGGGATCATCAACAACAGTTGGTTCGAGGGGGGAGCCGTGGTGTACTGCGCGGGCTCAACACGCTACGAACTCGTGCCTCCCGCGCCTCCTGTTATCCCGGACCCGAAAGCCTCAAGAGACGTTAAGCCCAAGCCCAAGGATATTGGTAACCCAGATCGTTTGCTGGCGGAAACGGTTGCCGATGTTCTTCGGACCAGTCACCCAACAACTAAGGTGTTCGGGCTGTCTCTCAAGGATCGGTCTGCCATTCTGCCCACTGGCAAAAAACCTAATGTGGCATACTGGTTCGATGGGCGATTCGTCACCTCCAACTACTACGACGGTGTCCATCCCTGGGTTGAGGCGTTCAACGAATTGACTGCCACGGGCCAGTCGGAAGGCGCGAACAAGTGGTTCGGAAAGGACTGGACCCCTTCCCGAACAGACATCGATTACTTCGACTGGCTCGACCCGGTCGTCACGAGGATGAGAGGGATACCCGCCACGGGAAGCCAGGAGCTTGCGTTTCGACACGACAACACGGGCAAAAAAGCCAAGCCGGGGAAGGAGTATTACGAACATCTTGCGAACTCGCCCTACGGAAACGATATGCTCCTGGAACTCGCCAAGACCTGCGTGACCGCCGAGCAACTCGGGAAGCACGATGTGCCCGACTTGCTCGTGGTCAGTTTCTCATCGAACGATCTGATCGGACACTCCTGGGGACCAGACTCCCCGGAAGTGCTGGATGTCACCATTCGCAGCGACGCAGTCATGGCCGAACTGCTCGCATTCCTCGATACTCAGGTGGGTAAGGGACAATACCTCCTTGCGGTAACGGCCGATCATGGCGTTTGTCCCGTGGTGAAGGTATCTCAGGAACGTGGGATTCGCGATGCGGAGCGCGTGAGTCTGAAGACGATGCAAGAAGCAATCGAAACACACTTGACCGCACAATTCGGTGGCTCTGTCGACACCAAAGATAGCAAGAAGAAACTCGTTTGGATTGAGGCATTCGGGGAGACCAATGCGGTCACGTTCCCATGGATTTACTTCAACCAAAAAATGCTGACGCAATTCGGCAAATCGCGGGAAGAAGTTGCGCGAGAAACCGCCAAGTTCCTCGCCAGCAGGCCACAGGTAGCCCAGGCATTCACACGGGCCGATTTCGCATCCGGATTCCTTGAGACCGACGCGATCAAACATCGCGTTCTACGGTCGTTCAATGCGGAACGCGCGGGAGATGTCTACGTACTCTTGAAGCCATATTGCATACCAGCCGAGGGTTTCAAGGACACGGGAACCACGCATGGAACGCCGTACAACTACGACACTCACGTCCCATTGCTGGTCTATGGGCCGGGAATCGTCGGCGGAGTCCGGACAGAACCGATAACGCCCCAGGCAACCGCGGCGATCTTCTCAAAGTGGCTCGGCCTCCGCCTTCCGAACAAGGCCGAGTTCCCCGTTCCGGCGACTCTGGGAGAGGAGTGATAAGCCCTCACCCCCCAACCCCCTCTCCCCGCGGGAGAGGGGGAGAAAGCGTTGCGGGGTGTATGACTCTTAACTCCCCCTCTCCCGCGGGGAGAGGGGGTTGGGGGGTGAGGGCGAACTATTGTTCACCACAACGTCCGCCGGACGACCCGTAAATACTCCTCGGGCGCGGGGGGTATGTTCTGGTGGAATGTCACCCTGCATAACACGCGGCGTTCGGTGGGATCTTTTTCACCTCGTGTATGTCGGCTCTCCAACACGATTTCCACATCGCCCACGATGGTCAGTCTCTCAACCTCCATTCGGCGGGTCAGAATGTAAGCGCTTTCCTTTCCCGCAGAACGCTCGGACAGTTGCCACGGATCGCGAATCGTAGAGGCGGGTCGGGGACTGTGGTAAAGCATCCAGAATGTCTCCAGCGGGCCGATCCAGTCGAACTGGAGATAGACCGGCGAGTCGGCGGGTATCGCGCGGGATGCTTCACGGACAAAAGCCAGATCGTCCGCGTATTTATCGAGATACTTTGCCTGAAAGGGAGACCACATCGCGTAACCCACCGTCACGACCGCAAGCACTCCTACAAACGCCGCTCGCGGGTTCGGGTGAACCAGCGAGCGGGCGATAACGAACGCCGCGATGGGGACAAACACTCCAATCGCGATGGCCACTTCAAGACCACCCGGAATCTTGTGTCTCATGGTTACGAGCGCTGCGGCAGCGGCTGCTCCCCAGATCGCTGCCGGGAGCAGCGGTTCCCTGGCCCATCGTGGTAGCTTCTCGCAGCAGAACTGCCAGATCAGCCGCAAACCAGTCACCGACAAAACCGCCCAGGGCGCAATGCACTGGAGCAGGTAATGATGGTGTTTTCCATCGGCGAGCGAGAAGACGGCCGGCGGAATGATCGCCCAGCACCACAAGAACCGCTCTGGCCCCGGTCCGGCAAACGCGGCCTTCCGAGTAGCCCACAGCCCAACCAGAGCAGGTATCGTCCACGGAATGAGGACATCAGGAACGTACGCAAGGTAGTACCACCACGGCTCCTGCAAATAACCCTTGTTCAGCCGGCCGCCGTAGTGCGATTTCCAGAGTTCGATGATCTCGGGATAGCGGCCGATAACCAGAATGGGCCACGTCAGCGCAACCCCAGCCGCCAGGAGCCAACCCCACAGCCAGATGTATCGGCGGATCTGTGCCCAGGAGCGATTCCACAGGAGATAGCCCGCGACAGGCAAACCTGCCATCACGGTCCCAAAGATCACTCCCTTCGCCAGATTGGTTGCCCCCAGCAATGCAAAGAACCCAGCAACCAACCACGGCCGGCTCCGAACGAAGCCAGTCGATTCGCCTGTCCGATCCGCCCGCCGACCGAATTCCAGGCGGACAAACACCGCCAGAACTCCCGTCACAATCAGTGCGAGGAAGATGTCGGCTTCCGGATTGCTGGCGTAGGCGTAGAACTCCTGCATACTGGCACAGATCAATCCCGCCAGGATGCCAGTAGTCCGACCGTAAAGACGACTCCCGATCCCGGCAACCAGAAGCACAATCGGGATGGCAACGAGGATCGCGGCAATGCGAGCAACGGCATCGCTTGCGGGAGTACCGGCCACAGCGTAAACGCCGCAAATGAACCACGATGGGATGGGCGGTCGTTCCAGCCAGGGATCTCCACCCATCGTTGGAACGATCCAGCCACCACCCTGATACATCTCCCGACTGGTTTGCGGTTGTACCGACTCGTGGCCCGTGAGTACCCGACCAGACAGCGGGACGATCAGGAAAAGTGCGAGGCTGAACGCGCTAATCCGAGCCAAATCGTAGTAAGTCAGGCCCGTGGGTGAGTTAGGATCATCCATCAGAACTTCTCCAGGCAAACGGACCAGATTCAAGGTTCCTAGCGCAAAACGCAATCCTGCCGAAGCAGGGTTTACCCAAATCCCGCGGATTACAGAAGACGGATTTCTGGCCGGGTTCAATCGAAGGGCACGGTGGAACAGATTGGGCTGGACGAATTGGAGTCGTGTCGTGTTCCGATCGCTCACCGACTTGCCGCGACGGCGACGACGTGGCCAGGTCTCTTTTCTCGTTGGCGCTTGCGACGAAGTGCCGTAAACTACGCGGTTACACCTGTTGGACTGAGCCTGTACCGTTGGGGAGATGATAGGGGTGTTCGACGCAATTCAAAGTGAGGGGTAAGGGACATGAGAAAGTTAGCTTTGGTGCTGGCGATCCTGGTCCTGGCTGGCGGTGCGTTTGCCGCTGGATATTTTTTGCATTCATGGCGTGGCACGGCCAACACATCTTTCATGCCGTGGCAGAAAGCGCAGCTAAAAGCACCCCCCGAGTGGACAGAATGGCAGTACCCCGACAGCAAGGAACAGGGATCGGGCAAGGGCGGAGGTGGGACAGTTAATGGCCTGACTGCCGGCCCCATCTATGCGGTCTCGCTCGCCACGCCTGACGACTTGGACAAGGTTCTAAAGTGGTACGCCAAGAAGTTTGACAACGATATCATCGCAGTGCCCACCGGCTCCGGTTCCCTGGGCAAAATGAATACTGAGAACAAGGAAGACCCGATTATCAACGCCGATGTCCTCCTCGCCAGCACCCGTCCCAACGAGGAACGCGATAAAGGAACCTTGCGACCCGTCCAGATGAAGGTCATCAGCGTCCGCACGCCGCGCTACGACCTTGTCATCAATGTATCACGGGCCGAAGGTGAGTCTCACACCCACATCATCGTCACTTACTTTCCGAATCTGCCCAGCGAATGAGCTGGATTTTTGCGCCCCACCTGAATTTCTTTATGTCCCGGTATTTTTCTCGCTAGATATCGCAAATCTCCGACTTTCCCTGGATTCGTGGCCTAGATTTGAGCAGTTCGTGCCGTTCGTGCCGATCCCGTGACCCCGTCATGGCTTCGCCCATGCCTCCCGTTCAAACAGTCGAAAGTGGCATTTATCGCCCGTATACCAAAACTGCGGGCTCAGAGCCCCTGTCGGGATATCGCCTCCTGGAACCGCTCGGTCGGGGTGGTTTTGGTGAAGTGTGGAAATGCGAAGCACCGGGTGGGCTGCTCAAGGCAATCAAGTTTGTGCCCGGAGCTGGTGCTGAAGATGGGAAAGGTGAGGCACGGCTCGATCAGGAACTCGATGCGTTCGAGCAAATCAAGGTCATTCGCCATCCCTTCCTACTCACCCTGGAACGAGTCGAGATCATCCGCGGCGAACTGGTAATGGTCATGGAACTGGCAGACCGCCAGCTCCTCGATCGATATCGCGAATGCCGGACTTGTGGGCTTCCCGGCATCCCCCGGGATGAACTGCTCGCGTATTTCGCCGATGCGGCCGAATCCCTCGATATGATCTCCGCGAAGTACGGACTCCAACACCTCGATGTGAAGCCCGCCAACCTGTTTCTGGTAGCCGGGCACGTCAAAGTGGGAGATTATGGGCTGGTTGCCCGTCTCGACCCGGACGGGGCAAAATCCGGGAATCGCGGTCTGACTCCGAAATACGTTTCCCCGGAAGCGCTCCGCGGTCAGCCATCCTCCCAGTCCGACCAGTACAGCCTCGCCCTCGTCTACCAGGAGTTGCTCACGGGTACGTTCCCCTATGCGGGCCGCACCCCTCAGCAACTCATGCTGCAACACGTCTCCGCCAAGCCGGATCTGTCGGGGCTTCCCCCCGTGGATCAGACGATTGTGGCTCAGGCGCTCTCGAAGAACCCCGAAGAGCGGTTTGGCTCGTGCTTGGCATTTATCCAGGCACTCATGGCCGTTGCCAGTGCGTCATCGTTGCCGGGTGCCGGAATGGAAGTTCGACGGGCGCGCGTCCAACGGTCGATGACGGATATGAACCTTCCGACCGCCGAGTACCTGGACCCCGCCGATAACACCGGTGGCCGCCCAGCGGCCGAAGCGACTCAGAACTTCACTCTTCCCGGGACTCCGGGCGTAACGGCATCGGGGCAACCGGGTGGCGTGCTTCCCAAGCTGGTCACTGCGCGTCGCCAGACTGCACCGGTGCCATCCTTGGTCCTTACGCCAGCACCCATCTCCTGCTACATCGACCCACCTGGCCAGACCGCCCGTCGGTATGCCGTGGTTCTCAATCCCATCAAGTCCATCGTCCCGGTGGCACGGTTGATGGGGATGGAATCGGACAACCTCACAGTTTCACCAGCGGACTTTGCCCGTTCAGTGGTCGAACACGCGGCAGCGGGAGCCCACTTTCCGAAGATGCCCGGAGACCTGGGACAACTGGCCGATGGAACCTGGGTGTGTCAGTTCCCATCGACTGTGCCCGGCACGGTGGTACCGCTCAAACTTGTGGTGGTCCGAGAGAAATGGGGAATCACCATCGATCAGCCGGACCCATCGTACATCGTTTTGAAGCGGACGTGTAGCGCTGGGTTGTGGGGATCATTCTCGGGGAAGAAATCCGGATTCGAGGTGATAATCCGACTGCCGAACACCGGGCGAGACGTTGGGGAAATTGCGGTAACGGGCGCACTCTTTGGAACGCCCGACCGAGAGTTTAGCCGGCAAGCAGCGGATTTGATTCCTCAACTGATTACCCAGGTTCGACGCGAGTTGAAGAACGTCGAGGATCGACGCAAGCATCCCCGTTTGTCCGCGAAATTCATGGTCACGCTCTACCCAATCCACGGGAATGGCGGAATTGATGTGGCCATCCACGCTCGCTGTCGCGATGTGTCGATGGGCGGAATCTGCGTGGCAACCGACGCTCCACTTTCGACCAAATACGCTTATGCCGCCTTCGATGAAGTCGGCCCAACCACCGGTCAAGCCATCCTGGTACGATTCCTGCGCAGTCAACCCGTGAACCGCGAGTGCGTCAGCGGCGGACAGTACCGCGTCGATTTGTAGACAGGTGTTGGCCCTCACTCCTCACCGCGTGAAGTATATTTCAACCACTTCACGCAAAAAGCTATCGCCGCTTTCCGCTGTTCCGCGGTTACCTGGTGCCCAACGCCGGTTGCCACATCAATTACCAGTTTGTCCTTCGCCTTGACCTTCGCGAATGCCTCTTCGGCTGCTGCAAAGGCTAGTTTCGCCCCCTCAATCGGACAGTTCGGATCCTTATCGCCATTGGCAATGAAGAGCGCCCGCCCTGCAAATAACCGAATCATGTTCGGGCAGTCGTAATCGTCGAGGATGCCGGGAATCACCTTGCTCCACAGTTCGCGACACACCTTCTTATTGACTGCGGTCTCGCCAAGATCCTTGGCGGCTGCTTCGTGAGCGGCCTTGATTGTGTTGGCTCTGCCCTGCCATTTCTCGTTCTCCAGACTCCAGCGAAAGCTCTGCACTCCAATGAGTGGAGCGGCCACCACAACCCGGTTATCGACTGATGCCGCCAGCCACGTCTCGATCCCGCCCATGCTGATTCCCATCATGCCGATCCGCTTCGGATCAACATCCGACCGGCTTTCCAGCACATCGATCAACCGCCACAAATCCCAACAGGTGTCGTAGTAGAACGGGTGTTCGGATACTTTTCCCATCGACGTCTTCCAGGCTCGCGTAATCGCGGCAACATAAGCCGCAGAGCCTTTTTCGCCACCGCTCCGATTGCCGTGATAGCGAGCATCAATGGCCACTCCGATGATGCCCTGTTTTGCGAAGTCTTCGAGCCACGACGCCATGCCATCCTTGTTTCCGCCAGTGCCGTGCAGAGCAATCATTGCCGGGAGTTTGCCTGTTTTCCCTGCGGGAGCGACGGTCAACACCGGCACGCGCTCGGTTGTCCCATCCGCTTTCTTCTCACTGGCAAAGGACCACCGGGTATAGATCAGGCCATTCTTCTCGACTGGCTTGGCTTCCTCGCGAATATCGGCCGCCACCTTTGGCCGGTCGAGGAGTTTGAGAAACGCCGGTTTCGCTTGTTCGGGTGGGAGAGGCTGCGCGGGGGCAGTGGTCGTGAACGCGAACGCAAAGATGCAAGCCAGGAAGAGGTGCGAGCGCATGGTGTGTTCCCGTTGGAGACAGGCAGGTTGGGTACGATCTTACCGTATGATTTCACCAAAGAAATGAAGAAAGCGACACCACTCGTTTGATGTGACAATTTACTTTGGGGAGATTGCCAGCGGTTGAGAAAGTGATGTCTTTACCCCAACGGGCAACGCCGAGAAGGATTTTCTTTATGGAGGCGATTCTAGGCCGCACTTTTCGCCCCGAAGGGGCCGCAACATACCAGCCCAGGGCATCGCCCTGGGAAGGCTGTTCCTAATGATGTGCCGCCCTTACAGGGCTTGTTGTTGGTTTGGCTTCCTCTTCCCAGGGCGTTGCCCTGGGCTGCTATGTTGCGGCCCGTTCGGGGCGAAGATTCTCCTTGGCAACCCGACTTCAATACAAGGTCACTCATAACACTCGAAAACATGCAATTTGCTTGCGAAAAATCGTTCACGGCGTTGGCTTTCAGCGTAGAGACAATGCTTTCAAACTGTCGCTTCCACCAATGAAATGAAGAAAGCCCATCCTCATTTGGATGGGCTTTCCTCGTTTGCTTTCACCAGGAGCCGACATCACGGCTTGTGGGGCGAACTGCCCGGCTGAACACCGCCGGTTTGTTGAAGTTCTTTGAGTTCTTGTTTCGCCGCTTCCAGGATTTCTGCCGAGCTTGGCGGCCCCTTGAGCATCAGGTCCGGTTTGGCAAGAACCTTCAACTCACCGAAGAATTTCGGAATCTCCGCAGTCAGCTTCTTCTCGTACACTTCGCGCTCAAGAGTTTGATGCACCTTGGTGTAAGAGTTAGCGAGATCCCCGGCATGGTTCCAGATGAGCAATGGGAAGCGTTGCATTTCCTCCGGTGTGAGAGCCTCCGTGCTGAGAACTTTGTTGACTTCCTTGACAAAGTCATCGCGATACAATTCCTTGTTCTTCAAGGGGTTTAGCTTCCCCAGCAGTGCATCAGGCACCTTGGCGTCCCGCAAAGCCGTAAATGTTTGGTCCGTGAGTTTGAACCATGTCGGATCAGGAGGCACAATCGCGATCAGTTTGATGCACATGATCCCCGCCGATGTCTGGAACAGCGAGCTCATCTCGCCCACCTTCAATTCGTATAGCTTTGCGGTAGCCGTCGCGTCCTCAACATCGGCGAAGCGGCCGACCGGGGCGATCTGACCACAAGACGCAGCAAGAGATGGAGTGGCCTGGCTGCGGGCAATCCGATCGAAATCCACATCGCTCTTTCGAGCCTCATCCCACTGCCTTTCAGCAGCACGTTGATCCTCCTTGTTCCAACAGATGATTTTGGCCTGTCGCTTCTCGCCGTATTTGTTCTCGAACGCTTTCTTGATGTCCTCCTCGGACACCTTCACCTGACCTCCACACATCTTCCCCAGCATAAGCTTGGGCTTGATCACGTCTTCGGTCCACTCGTAGAGAGATTTGTTGTACCGCGGAAGAACCTTCTTGGTGAAGTCATCGATTGTAATACCCAGACCGCGAATATCGGTTTCGAGGGCGGCTTGGACCTCAAGCGCGGTGACGGTGATCTTGCGCTTGGCAGCCTCGATCTCGATAATCCTTTTGTTCACGAGCAGGTCGAGCTTTTCGTATCCACCGCGCATGATGAGAAAGTCGCCAAGTTCGTCCCGGTATACTGGGACGTTTCCGTAGACATATGCGACGACACGCTTGTCCGCAGTTGGAAGCGGCGCGGGTGCTGGTTGTTGAGCGGTGACGCGATCGGTCATCAGTCCGGCCACATATCCCCCGGCCGCAATCCCAGCCATTCCCAGACACTGCACCCAGCGGCGACCGAATATCCCCTGAATCACCATTCGAGTTCCCTCCACTTTGGCATTGAGTCCTTCATCCTCAATCCCGTCTGTTGTTTGGGACGAGGGGGCAAATGCAGTTCCAGTCACTTTTGGTCTGGTGAGCGTGGCGGGTTATAACCTCTCGTTTTGTCACTGCAAGAGAACTTGAGCGAATTCGCCAAAAATCAAGAACGCCTGTCGTGGGCCGCTTATATGCTCCGTGTGATTTGGAATGAGACATGGAGTTGGTATTCGATTGACCCGTTTACTTTGTGCGTACGCTGCCCATGCGTGCATGCGTGGGCGGGTGGTTTTGTCCGCGCGTGGACAGACTGTCAGCAGTTCGGGCGCGTCGAGTTGAAGAGGTGAGGAATGTCTGCCAGCATTGTCAGGGGTGTCACTATTCAGACCAGATTGCGATGATGTGTTTGCCAATTAAACAAGGTGTATTCCGTCCCAATCACATATTCACACACCAGTCGATGTCAAAAATCGTCACCTGTCACAACCCCCTCCTGATATAACCATGCACCGCAATAATCACTTCGATCATAAACAAACTCGTGATTTGTACTGGCTGATCGATCCCTTTTCACTTTCCGTATTCTCGCCCCTTGGTGACATCATCCCAATGACCAGTTGTCTGGGGAGCAGGCAGGTCTGGATGAATGATTCACCACGCGATCCAACCGCTGTCATTGTGATGCCGCATTCCTGAGCGCGTGAAGTATAAGAACTCTCCATCACAATTGCGAAATCGGAATGTCTTTACTGAACACTGAACACTGAACACTGAACACTGAACACTGAACACTGAAGTACAAATCGCCCTTCCGCTCGCTCAAGACATCGGGTTACACTCTCCGCCCCAAGTATGGGCAATGTGGGAGAGTGCAATGACCGAACGACCCGGTGACCGTGGATTGACTCGTGCGGAGTGGGGATTCCTCATGGCCATGATCACCGTGATCCTCTACTACGCGGTGATGACCGAAATTCGATCGTGCTTCCTCGAACGGCGAATGACCGATTTCGGAGTCTACCTGCGGGCCGCATGGGCCGCACGAACCGGCAACGATATGTATGCGGTGACCTGCGATAACGGATGGCATTACTGCTATCCGCCGACGTTTGCTCTCTTCCTCATGCCGCTTGCGGACCCTCCGAGCGAGTCTCCACGCGAGGGATATCTCCCCTATCCCATTTCCGTGGGTATCTGGGTCATTCTCAGTTACGCCTTCGCATTCTGGGCAGCTCACAGGCTCGCAAAGCTCATCGTTCCCGAAGCCAAACCCGGTTCGCGGCGATGGTGGTCCGCTCGCAACGGGCCGTTGTTCCTCAGTGCGGGCGGAATCGGCTACACGGTCGTTCACGGGCAAGTGAACACACTCGTGGCAGCCCTGATTGCAGCCATGTTCGTGGCCTGGGTCGCCGGTCGGAAATTGGCATCGGGAATGTGGCTTGCGGGAGCAATGGCCGTGAAGGTGGTCCCGGCGTTTCTGGTGCTGTTCCCCCTCATCCATCTCGACCGCAGGGTTCTGGCTGGCATCGGCCTTGGGTTAGTGTTGCTGCTGGGTGTTCTGCCAGCGTGCGTCTTCGGTGTCTCCGGTGCCATTCGCGAGAATCGCAAACTGGTGGATCAGGTTCTCATGCCCGGAACGACCGGAGAAGGAGACCAGACCCGAGCCAAGGAATTGACGCAGACTGTGGCCACCGACAGCCATTCATTCCAGGCCGTGATTCACAATTACCGGAATCCCGATCCGTACACGCGACCCGCGGATGCCGCGAAGTCCACTCGCTTGATCCACTGGGCCATCTGTGGCCTGATGACGGCCATCACGTTGCTGGTGGGCTGGCGAAGTCGCGGAGCGGATGTCCCCGTTCAACTCGTTCTGCTGGGGTGTTTGTTGCTGGTGATGGTGCTGGCATCGCCCGTGTCTCACGTCCACCATTACGCGATGGCGTTGCCCGCGATTTGTGGGTTGTGGTTGAAAGGACTGGCCGACCGGCCTGGAGCGGCCTGGCCAGCCCCGTGGGTGTTGATTCCACTCTTGATCTGGTGCGTGGGAACCGGGCTACCGCTCTTTCCCGGCCCCGTGTTCGTGCAGATGCGAGAATTCGGGATCGGCACGAGTGCCACGGTGATCCTGTGGTTTGCGGGAGTGTGTACGCTTGCATTCCACCGACAGCGAACATCTGAGAGTAGGCCATCCCCGGACCCAGTAGTAATCGCTAATCGCATCAATCTGGAACCGGGGGCTCGCATCTCCCATCCATCGGACGTTGCTGCCGCGTGAACGGCTTTGCCCACACCGACGGGTTGGTTGTCGCCAGTTTCAGCCATCAAAGATTTTCCGTAACCACCGACCCTGGAAGGGTCGGGAAGATTGTCGCCGTTGCCCGGAGGGGCCATTTCGATCTACGCCGTTCACGCCGCCTTCTCGATCATTGCCCGGAGAACTTTGTAATCGGTTTTCCCACTGCCCAGCACAGGAATTTGTTCCACCTGTCGCACCTCATCCAGTCGCATAACGCCGCGGAAACCTTCTTGCTGCAAGAGCGCGTTGGCCTCTTGAAGCGTCAACGGTTCGTTGGTGAATAGCACGATCCGCCTGCCTTCTGGAGTTTCGATACCCTCCACCGCCACCCGCGGCCCCGCATCCGTCGGCGGAAACTTCTTCGCGAACGGATCTTCAAGGGCGGGAAGTGAAATCATTTCTCCACCTGCCTTCAGGAACCGCTTGAGCCGACCGTGAAACACAATGGCTCCCGTGGAATCCACTTCCGCCAGATCGCCCGTGACATACCATCGTTTCCCGTTGATCTCCTCGAACGGCGGTGGTCCATCGTGCCCGGTATACCCACCAAACACTGTTGGCCCGGCCACATGCAACATGCCCCTCTGACACCGCGGCAACACTTCCTTCGACTCCAGATGAGTGACGCAGACCTCCACACCCGGTAGCGGATCGCCAATCGTCCCCGGCTTCACGTTGCCGGGCCGATTGACCGAAACCACAGGCGAACATTCGGTGATTCCATACCCTTCCAGCACTTCGGCGTTCGGAGCCATGACCTTTGCTTTGTCGAACACCCCCTGCGGACACTTTTCCGCCCCAACGATGATGATTCGGAGTGAGTCGAGTTCACCCGGCTTGGCTCGATCCAAAATGAAACCCACGAATGTCGGAGTACACGCGATGAGCGTCGGCTTATAGGACGCGATCTTGCGAACCAGCGCCCCGGCATCGGTCGGGTCGGGATGGTGGACAACCCGCACCCCAACAAACAACGGCAATAGCCCGGTGACGGTCAACCCAAAGCTATGAAACATGGGAAGGAACCCGAGTGCGGAATGCTCCCGCCCGACCTGTAAGGCTTCGAGACACCCCCGCTGATCGCTGATGATGTTGTTGTGCGTCAGCGGCACGGCTTTTGGAGCCTTCTCGCTTCCGCTGGTGAACAGAACAACTGCCGGCTTGTGAGGATCGCGCGAAAGGGGTCTCAGAAGCCGACTCTTGACCGCCCCGCCGAAGAATCGCACTCCGATCAGGCGTCGGAGTAACTCAAACTTGCCCATTCCCGCTCGCAGCTCTTCCAGGAACAGGAGCGTGGCACCCGGAACTTCGACCTGCACTCGATCCACGAATGCCTTCGATGTGACAACATGACTCAGTTTCATGATCTTCGCGGCGTGCGCCAGATTGGCCGGCCCGGTCGTCCAGTTCAGCACGACCGGGAGCTTTCCTGCCAGGTGCAGTCCGAGGAATGCCAGATCGCACGCCACCGAAGCCGGGAGCATCAGCCCGATGTTCTCGGCAGGAATCTCGCGGAACCGGGCGGCCATCGCCCCGGCACCAACAATCAGTTTCTCGTAGGTCACTCCACCGGCGAGGTCATCCGCAACGATAAGCATCCGACGATGAGCAACCGCCTGATTCAAAAACGCTTCCGCGACTGTTTCGCCGCGAATCGAAAGTGAAGCATCACCACCAGGCGGCGCAAACCACCCGACGGGAGGCGGTTTTGGCGGAGCCTTTTCCTGGAGTCCCTCGGCCAGTGCCCACAATGCACCGAGACTGGTCGCCATTGCTTCGCTGTTGAAGCCAAAACGCTGCTCGACCGCGACGGTAAGCTCCATCGCATCGAGGCTGTCGATCCCGAGTTGCATGAAGGTCGTGTCGGCGGAGTTCTCGCGATCCGTCAGCGGTCGCTTGATTTTCTCCGCTATGATCTGGGCGATGGCCGCCTTTGTCTCCGGCTTTACCTTCGACACATCGAACTCGGCTGGTGGTGGCGGTGGCGGGAACTCATGCGTGGAGGGGCCGAAGAGAATGTGCCGTGGAACGAAGGTTGGGATTTCCCGGGGCGCATCCGAGTTGTACCACTTTTCAAGCCAGAGGTTGATGGCTGCACGGGTTGGTTCGGGTCGTTCCTCCGGTCGGAATGCCTCCAGTGTGACCGTAACCCGTCTGCGCGGCGCAAACACGAAGAGGTTGGCAGCCCACAGAGCGAGTCCGTGGACGAGCCCTCCCATGATGGAGGGTGCCTCATCGGCCCACGAAAACATACTGCCCCACAACCCACGCGTGCGGGCCAGAACAACCGTGACATTCGGGACCGCAGCAAGTACATCGGCAGCAGTCCGCGCCCCACCGATTCGCTCGCTTCCATCGCGTGAGAGTCGGCCGCTCGGCCACAGGATCACGTTTTCTCCTGCCTTCAGTGCAGCGACTACATCCGCAACCGCGGCCTCCGCTTTGGCCCGATCCTCCGCACTGGCGCGGACGATATCCGGCATCTTGATCGCCCGCAGCAACCATCCGAACGGTGCGAGGATGGGATTGCGGAAATTCGTTTCCAGGAGCAGTGGCCGCATGAGAAATGTCGGCCACAGGTGAACGATCAGGTTCGGTGGATCGACGAACGCCGGGTGGTTCGGGAGGATGAGGTAAGGGCCAGGCTTCTTGAACACGTCGGACTTGCCAACCACCCGGATCTTGTATCGGAGCGAGAACAGCACGCGGAGAACCGCCCACATTGCCCATCGGATTGGCCACAACATCGCACACCCTCCCAACTCACACCACAAGCCTGCTATGTCGGTTGATTGTAGATGGTTAATTAGGGTTTGTGGATTGGAGGTTGTTGATCGGGGATTGGGAAGAACCAGCGTATTTTGAAAAAATGGTTGATGTGATATGCGACCAGATACCCGCTTCGACAGAATGGTGCATTGGTAAAGCGTGGCGAGTTTTATACACCGCGTCTCGCATCCGGGGGTTTTCCCAACCCCCAACTCCCAACCCCAGCCTCCAATCAACACCCAACAATCACATCAACAACACGCTGAGAATGAGCCCGGCGAGTGCGATCACGAATCCGAGCATCAATCCCGGCTCGATGCGGTATTTGGGCGGGAGTTCGTTTGCCGTGAGTGTCCGGCAGAATCGCCGGTGTTGCACTGTTGCGACCCCGGATACGAATGCGCCGAGCAGTGCGAGACAGATTCCGACTGGTCCGGCCCAGGGGTGATCCCCGCCGACCGTGTTTGGATGAATAAGCCGGAGGAACAGTCCGAAGCGAGCTACAACGAACCCCATCCCAACCAGCCCAAGACCAGTTCGTATCCAGGCGAGAAGCGTCCGCTCGGCGGCAAAGAACACTCGCGGATCGTTGTTGAGCATGGGCCTTGTCCTCTGTCGGCTGAAATCTGCTCGTGAAGATGCCCACAGCGACATGCTGTTCGCAGTTGGGCATGGACAACTCAAGATGGTGGTTGGGATAATGGTACGAACCCGGAGGAAACAGCAATGGCAGAAGGCGAGTTTGGTTGGAATGCGTTGAAGTGGGCGTGGGACCACTTCGACGAGATCCGAGAACGGCTTGGCAAGATATGGTCGTGGTTCCGCTCCGATCCGGGTCGTGGTATCCTGATAATTGGTGCAGGTGGAGTCGGGAAGAGTACGCTTGCCCGACTCCTGTCAGGCAATTTCGACTGGCTACTCAATGAGCCTTGGCGGTATGACGAAAGTTTTGGCATCGAAGAGTTTGCTTTGAAGGACGACCCGAAAACCAATATTGTTGTCCCGCCAGGTCAGGCTCCCCGACGCGAAGCGATGTGGGTCGATGTGGAACGGAACCTCGCGGCTGGCCAGTATCGAGGTGTGATCGTGGTAAACGCCTTCGGTTACCACACACTCACCAATATGAGTTACAAAGAACACCCGTTATACACCGGGAGCAAAGAATCGTTTCTTGCGACATATCTGGAAGCCTGTCGCCATGATGAGCTGGTCATTTTGAAGCGGATCGTTGGGTCGTTAACAACAGCGCCAGGGAAAATGTGGTTGTTATCCGTTGTGGCAAAAGAAGACCTCTGGGACTCCGACACTCAACAGGCGAACCGATTCTACACTGAGGGTGAATACGCGAACCTTCTCGACACAGCATCGAAAACCAAAGGCGCGGTAAACTTTCGCCATGAACTTGTGAGAGCTTCACTCGTCATCAGTAATTTTGAAACATCCAAGAGTGAACGGCTCAAAAAGAACACTGAGGGATACGATCACCGACGTTCTGTGGAATCTGTGCGACGGTTACTGGAAGCAATCAACTCGTTGCGAGAGTGGGAGTAAACATTATGAGCGAATCAAACGGGACAAGTGTGCTGGAGAGAGAGGAAAAGGCACGAGTTGTCTTGGTTCTTCTCAAGGAATATGCGAACAAGCTATCCTCATTGATCGCAGACCTTCTTGACCTCAAGTTATATGAACATCTCGGTTCTGGTCGTGAACGTGCAGCTTGGCTCTTGGACCAAGGGGAATTGCTAAGGAAACCTTTATCGCAGATTCTCTCTCGTGGTTCCGCATTCCTTGAACACTCGAATCTCGACACAACCACAGAGAACGAACTCGCTTTACGCATGAGAGAGATCGAGATTCATTTCCACCACGCTCTCCGTCTAACTCATGAACTCAAACAAAAAATCGACGAGGACAAATCTCTGACGGCACAGATTGCCAAACTCCGAGTCGCAGCGGGGCTGAACGCGATGAAAGGCGGTCCCCTCCGGCCGGAATAGAGTTTTGAGATGTCTGATGGCAGGAGAAAGCCTTCACACCGGCGAACACCCTTCGCGACACGCGGCGTACATCACACCCGGATCGGTGTATGTGGACAGCGTGAACTCTCGCACGCGAGAGAGTCCAGCCTTCTCCATCACGCGCGTTGAACCCCGGTTGGGGATGAGAGCGTAGGAAACCACACAAGTCACAGCGGGATCATCGAGGGCGAGTCGCACCAGCACCGTTGCTACCTCGCTTGCCAGACCACGACCCCAAGCTGTCCGTCGAAAGCGATAACCGATTTCGATGTCGGTCGATCGAGTCCATCCCGCTTCACCCGCGAAACGGTAGTCTGTTGAGGGACGCAAGAAGATCCAGCCGATGAACTGATTGGTGCTTTTCTCGATCGTGGCCCAGAAGCCACGGGCCGGATGCGCAGCATAATACGGCAGCCAGAACGTGCGAAGCCGTTCGCGGTACGCTTCGATGCCACCCAGCGCAAACGGCCCGATATAGCGCATCACTTCGGGGTCGGAATCCAGCTCATAGAGCAGTGAGGCATCTTCATCCGTGTCGGTAAACCGACGGAGTATGAGGCGGTCGGTCTCGAGGAAGACGTCCATCATGCCGATGTGGGCCTTGGGTGGCCAACGGCGACGAGCCGGTTTTCGTTTCCGGCTCGCCGGTTCGCATCACGCATTGTAGGTGCTGCTGGCGGTTGTACCGCCGCGGCCGGTCCAGTTGGTATGGAAGAATTTGCCGCGCGGCTTGTCCAACCGTTCGTAGGTGTGGGCTCCGAAGTAATCGCGCTGGGCTTGAAGCAGATTGGCCGGCAGTCGGCCCGTGCGATAGCCATCGTAGTAAGCAAGAGCGCTGGAAATTGCCGGAAGCGGGATGCCGTTT
>DASZJS010000738.1:0-5146 GCA_035947935.1 Gemmata sp.
TCCCGGTGATCCAGAGATGATCGGACACTTTTGCCCAGGGCTTATCTCCCGCGCTGGCGATTTGCTCCTTGGGCACGAGGAAATCGTACTTGGGGGCATCCCCGAGCCGATCCTTGGTGAACCGCTCGAAACTTTTCATGAACGCCGCTTCATCGACAGCCACTGCGGTATCTGTCAGAGCCTTGGTTACGTCCTTGTCGATCACGGCACCGTGAGCGGGACAGAGTACCGTTGGATCGAGATTCGCCATTTTCCGGAGCGATGTTGCGGTCGGTTGTAAACCCACTTCTGTCCAGTGATCCCAGTCGGTGGTAAACGGTGTCCATAACTTTCCGGGCAACGAAAACGCATCGCCGCAGAAGAGATAACTCGG
Organism: Gemmata sp.; assembly: GCA_035947935.1. Taxonomy (GTDB): domain Bacteria; phylum Planctomycetota; class Planctomycetia; order Gemmatales; family Gemmataceae; genus Gemmata. The sequence goes on from DASZJS010000738.1 coordinate 374, forward strand.
GCGGTTTTTCTCCTTTGACAGCTCGCAGAAATAGGCGAAATGGTCGCGGGAATGTCCCGGTGTTGCGATCGGTGTGATCTGCCACTGTCCAAACGTGAACCGAACGCCATCAGCAATCGCACAGTCGATGCGTTCGATACCCGCGGGAACGACAAAATATGCCGTGCGCGAGTTGCGCAGTGGGATTGAGTCCTTCCAAAACTTAGCGACATTCTCGGGGGTTAACCAGTCGGCGGATTCTTTGGGGGCTCGGACAGAAATACCTTTCTTGTGGTATTCCGCAGCGTGAGCAACAGTGTCCCGATGATGGTGGGTGAGGAGTACGGCTTCAACCGTCTTCACTCCCAACTCATCGACAACATCCGGTGCAACCGAGGCATCAATCAGAAGTGCCTTATCGCGGTCGATGATCGCGTACTCATGCGGACTGCTTTTCGTGCAGTAAATCCCTTCGGCGATCTTCTCCCAGTTTTTGAGTGCAACTATCTTCGGATCGGCAGTAGTGAACCATGCGAAAATCGCAACGACAGATACGCACGCAATGGCGAGGAGAGAGCGGGGGTACATCTTTGGTATCTCCGATAATGAAGAAGCGATCCGCCATGTCGTTTTTCGTTTCTTTCCACTGGCTCATGACCAATGTAAGCACTGGCCTTTCTCGGATACTTCACAATGTGGCAGCCCGATGTCAAGCTGATACAGTTTCACACGGTAGTGTGAGGGAGACGAGAAAAATTGCGGCAGTGGATTGCGTTCTGGCCCGTGTCGGTGTCTACTAAACAAACTAATCCTATCGGCATTACACGGATTGAATGCCAATCTCAGCCGCGGAGGCGGCAATGACAGTGGCACCAGACTTCTTCGATACAGAACCTCGAAACTGGCGAGCGCGTTTGGCCGTCAGCGTCGAGGTGATGCGTGAATTGAGCCGCTACTCCGATCCCCAGGAGATGTACGTCGTCTTCTCTCGTCGGATGGCTCAGCTTTTTCCCGTTAGTCGCCAACTCTCGATTTCCCGTCGGGGTCTCCGGTTTCCGCAATATCGGGTCACACGCTTCAACATGTGGAGCGATGCAGTGAATCCCTGGAAGGAACCCCATCGGTTGCCGGTCCACGAAGGCGGGCTTCTCCCCGATTTGCTTTACTCGGATCAGCCGAAAGTGATTGATGATCTGACGCTCGATGCCGATGACCCGGCTACAACCTACCTTGCCGGGCAACGATCGCTTCTCGCGATTCCACATTTCGATCAGGGAACTGCTCACAATATGCTGCTCCTCGCACGCGAGGATACGGATGCTTTTCCCCGGGATCGAATTGCCGACCTCGTCTTGTTGAGCAACTTATTCGGGCGGGCGACCCAGACACTCGTTCTCTCACAGGCGGTCAAAGAAGCGTATGATGCGGTCGATTACGAACTCCGCAGTATCGCCGATATTCAAAAATCGCTGCTGCCGCCGACAACGCCGCGGATACCGGGTCTGGATGTCGCTGTTCATTACCAAACCGCCAAGCGAGCGGGTGGAGACTATTACGACTTCTTCTCTCTGCCAGACGGTCGACTTGGGGTATTGATAGCGGATGCAAGTGGGCATGGCGCACCGGCGGCGGTATTGATGGCGGTCGCCCACAGTATTGCTCATACGCGGCCTGAACCTGCCGTTCGGCCCGGAGAACTCCTCACTTACTTGAATGCCCACCTCACGCAGCAATATACCAGGCAGACTGGTCACTTCATGACCGCCTTCTACGCGGTGTTCGACCCTATTGGTGGGACACTCTCTTACGCCAGTGCTGGACACAACCCCCCGCGCCTGTTGCGATCGGGTGATGGCGTTCGACTTGCACTGAACCGGGCACAGAGACTTCCTCTCGGGATCAAGCCGGACGAGGTTTACCCCGAACAAACTGTGAGCCTCCAGGTCGGCGATCAGGTCGTTTTTTTCACTGATGGTGTCATTGAGGCAGTGAACGAGGCTGGCGATGTCTTCGGGTCCGATCGGATCGATACCGCTTTGTCGGGTCGTCCGGCAACCGCGGAACATCTGATCCAGGCTATCTTACGGGATCTGACTGCATTCACGGCCGGTGTGCCCGTTGCCGATGACCGCACTCTTGTCGTTGTGAAACGCGGATAGGACGACTGGCTGGGGAAGTGACATACCCGTAATCGAAGTCAGGTGACTTTGGTTACGGGTATGTTTATTCCCCTCAATCCTCTCAACCAAACTCAAAGCCCCCAAGTTGAAGCGATCACACAGCCCCCGACAGATAATAACTCATGATTTTTCCCGTTTCGCGAGACTTCCTTCTTAAGCCCTCGTCTGAAGAATCGTGCCCGATCTCAACTCACAAGAGTGGATCGGATTTGCTTGCATCAGACAGCTTGCGGATATCGGCAAGGCCGTTCGATCTGAGCTAGACTCATTTTTATATAGCGCTCCTATTTGCCGCGAGTGGACGAATTGCATTGCGTGCAAGTCGGAGTTCTTTTTTCATCCTGCCAGTCAGGGTTGTAGTTATGGCTGCCTTCGCCCATCCTCCGATGTCCCTTCTCGCCCATTGGCCCGCTGTTCTTGCTCCTCCTGCCTGGCCCGATCTCCTTATCTGGTTGGCATATCTGGCAGTCGCTGGCGTTTTGCTATGGCAGCGGCGTTCACTACCGACACCGTTCCGTCCCGTGTTTGGTCTTCTCGCCGCGTTCGCTGTTTCTTGTGGAGTCACTCATACTCTCTGGTTGCTCCCGCCTGGACCCGCTGGCAGCGATATCTGGGCACTCGCGAAATGTTGTGCGGCAGCGCTCACGGCGGGAGTCGCGTTCGCCCTGCTTCGACTTCTCCCCCGAGCAACGCACTCTGAACGGGATGCCCGGAAAAGTGATCTGGCGCGGCTCCGCCTGCTGGCTGCTGCTGTTAACGCCTCCGGTGATGGCGTAATGATCGCCGAGATCGGTCAGGAAGAAAAATCGCAGCTCAGCATTGTTTATGCCAATCCGGCATTCGAGAAACTGACGGGTTACTCCACTCACGAGGCAGTGGGACAGAGCCCAAGTATGTTACCGGATGATGAGGCAGGACCCGCCGCGTTGGAAACGGTGCGGGTGGCGATGAGAGGGACGAAACCAGCCCGCGTGGAAATACCGAGTCGGAGAAAAGATGGCGGACGCTTGTGGATCGAGTGGCAAGTTGTTCCCGTTTCGGACGATACGGGACGACACACGCATTCTGTCGCCGTTCTCAGAGATACAACCGAGAGGCGACGGGGCGAACAGGCTATGCGGGAGAGTGAGGAGCGGTTTCGTGGACTGTTTGAACATGCAGCGGATGCGATCTTCGTTCTCGATCCCACTGGGAAAATTGTCGATGCCAACCGTCGGGCCTGTCATAGCCTGGGATATTCCCGACAAGAATTGCTCACAATGAAGATCGCCGATCTGGATGCCGGCTCCCATCTCGCCGATATTGCACCAGGAGAAACACTGACCGCGGAGAACTCGTATCGTCGCAAGGATGGAACCACTTTCCCCGTTGAGGTTCGGTTCGCACTTCTCGAAGCAGGGGGCCGACGGCTGAAACTCGGGTTGGTTCGGGATGTGACGCGTCGCCGCCGTGCTGAACAAGCATTGCGAGAACGCGAAGAATTGCTCAGAAATGTTATTACTCACATCCCGTGTGGAGTGTTCTGGAAGGATTGCAACTCCGTTTACCTGGGGTGTAACGATCAGCTTGTCCACGACTCAGGGCTCCACAGTCCCGAACAAGTTGTTGGTCGGACGGACTACGATCTGGGTGTGACGCCAGAAGAAGCAACGTTGTATCGCGATTGCGATCAGCAAGTTGTGAAGAGCGGTCGCTCACTTCTGAACATGGAAGAGAGCTTGACTCGTGGGGATGGAACCAAGGTCACTCTGTTAACCAGCAAAGTACCGCTTCGGGATACCAGCGGTACTGTTGTTGGTGTTCTTGGCGTGTATCAGAACATTACAGACCGAAAGCGACTGGAAGAACAACTGCGTCAAGCGCAGAAGATGGATGCAGTGGGCCGGTTGGCAGGTGGAATCGCTCACGACTTCAACAACCTCCTGACCGTCATCCGCGGCAACGCCGATTTGCTACGGGATTCTCTACAGGGTGACAGCAAGTCGAGCCTCCTCGATGAAGTGTGCATGGCGGCCGACCGTGCAGCAGGACTGGTCCGGCAGTTGCTCACGTTCAGTCGTCGTCAGCCAGTTCAACTTGAGGTGGTCGATTTGAACGCTGTCGTTTCTGGACTGACCGGGATGCTCCGCCGATTGCTGGGTGAACGCATCGCGATCGAAACCTGCCTGAATTCTGGCCCCGTCACTACCCGAGCAGATTACCGGCACATGGAACAAGTCGTGATGAATCTTGCAGTGAATGCTCGGGATGCGATGCCAGAAGGCGGAACGGTGACGATCGGGACTGAGGTGGTGGAACTGGAAGGTGACCGGGTTGGATCACTCAGACGACGAATGGCACGATTCTGGGTATCGGATACAGGGGTTGGAATGACCGAAGAGGTGAAGGGACGAATCTTCGAACCGTTCTATACGACTAAGGGACCTGATAAGGGTTCCGGACTCGGTCTCGCTACAGTGTTTGGGATCGTTGAACAGGTTGCTGGGCAAGTGGATGTCGATACCACTCTTGGAACAGGAAGTACATTTCGCATTGACCTGCCGTGGTGCGAGGGACCGCCGAGCACGTTGATGATAACCCCGTACCCATCGCCACCTTCTGAGCAACGAAGCCC
>DASZJS010000739.1:0-5376 GCA_035947935.1 Gemmata sp.
CAGCCCGGTTTTGGGAATTTGCATGGTTCACGCAATTGTGCCGGTTTGGGTAGGCAGTCCATCGACACACAAGGATTGCTCAACGCGCGATTGCTTCATGCTCCTGCTCGGGCATGGGCTGGGTTCTAACCTCCTTCGGTAGTTCTGGATCGATAATGAGTCGTGCGAGCCGCTGGCGGGTGAGGAGTTTCCAGGACCACCGGAACAGCGTACCGATCCGACTGCTTGTTAGAACCAGGAACTGAATGTGGACGAACGCCCAGATCAACTTGGCGAACAGTCCGGCCGAGCGGATGCCAAACGCCTGCATGATGGCAAAATTCCGACCGACCGTGGCCAGGTTCCCCTTATCGAAATATTTGAACGCCGGTGGAGCAGGTTTTCCTTTGAGTCGACCCGCGATCAAGCGACCGACATAGCAGCCTTGTTGGATCGCGACCTGGGCGACGCCTGGAAGTGGTTTCCCATCCACCTCCAGGCAAGCTGTATCTCCTACAACGAAAACCTCGGGATGAGATGGAACCGAGCAGTCAGCGAGCACCTTGACACGACCGACCCGGTCGGCCTCCGCCCCAAGCCATCGCGCTGCTGGAGAACCCTTCACTCCCGCGGCCCAGAAGACGTTCTGCGTCCTGATCCGTTCTCCTCGCAGGATGATGCTTTCGGCATCTACCTTCTCCACCGGCGCACCGGTGCGTACTTCCACACCCAATTTTGTAAGTTTGGCAGTCGCGGCGGCCGCAAGTGACTCGTCGAATGAAGGCAGAATGCGTGGACCCGCTTCCACGAGAATAAGTTTGAGAGAAGCCGGGTCGAAGCGTCGAAACTCCGCAGTCAGCGTCTGATGTGCCAGCTCAGCGATCGCCCCGGCCAGTTCCACGCCTGTCGCGCCACCACCTACGATGATGAACGTCAACAACTCGAGGTGATCATCCGGCTCGGGTGTTCGCTCACAGACTTCAAATGCGCTCAGGATCTTGTTGCGGAGTAGAACGGCGTCGGCAAGGGTCTTCAGGCCCGGGGCAAACGGCGCGTATTCCTCATGGCCAAAGTAGCTGTGTTGAACTCCTGTCGCCAGGATGAGGAAGTCATAGGGCAAAGGCTGAAGAATTCCCTCCACGAAACAAAGCTTCTTCCCAGTGTCCACCCCGATGACGGTCGCCTGGACGACCGTGGTGTTCGTCTGTTTCCGCAGCACGTGGCGGATTGGTGCTGCAATGTTCTCGGGTGACAAGACCGACGTTGCCACCTGATAGAGGAGGGGTTGGAAGACATGGTGGTTGGTTTTGTCGATCAGAATGACTTGAACGGGAGACTTTCTCAAGGCACGAGCGGCCGCGAGACCCCCGAAACCTCCGCCCACAATGATGATGCGTGGTTGAGGAGTCGCGGTCATTGAAACGAAATCCGTCATCAGTTCCTCCGAATAAACGTGTATCCGGAACGGATCCGAGGTTCCATCCAGACTAATGTCTGGATGGGCCAGCGCAGTACTCAGTGCTGCGAAGGCAAAAGAGCTACCAGACCGCGGAGCCGCTGGTGTTCGCTGTATGGTGGGTAGCGGACGCCGAGATCGATCTTCGTGCTGTGGTAGAGAACGCCGCGGGCATTGGTGTAAGCCCGGAAACCCCATTCGCCGTGGTACTTGCCCATCCCGGAATTGCCTACGCCACCGAAGGGTAGTTCGTGGATGAGGGGTTGAATGGTGCAATCGTTGACCACGGCATCCCCGGACTCCGTCGCGTCGAGGATGCGTTCGGCAATGCTTTGGTCTTCCGCGAAGATGTAAAGACCGAGCGGGTTCGGACGGGCATTGATGAAACCGATGACCTCCTCGACGCTCCCAACTTCGATCACCGGCAGGATTGGGCCGAACACTTCCTCCTGCATGACTGGGGAATCAAGCGGCACATTGACCAGGATCGTAGGGGCGAGAAAGCGGTCGTTCCTGTCGTGTTGGCCGCCGTGGTAGACTTTTCCGCTGGAAAGCAGATTCACCAGTCGGTCGAGGTGACGTGTACTTACAATGCGGCCGTAGTCCGGGCTCTTCTGTGGGTCCGAGCCATATTGCGCGATCACAGCCTTCTTCAGGTGTTCCAGGAATGACTTCGCCACATCCTTGAAAACGAGGACGTGATCCGGCGCTGTGCAGGTTTGTCCAGCGTTCATCCACCGGCCTTGAGCGATCCGCCTGGCCGCCACTTCCAGGTTGGCCGAAGAATGAACAATCGTCGGGTTCTTACCGCCCAATTCGAGCACGACCGGCGTGAGGTTCTTCGCCGCCGCGGTCATTATCACTTTGCCAATTGAAGGTCCGCCGGTGAAGAAAATGTGGTCCCACTTCTGCTCCAGAAGCGAGGTGGTTTCGGGCACTCCACCAAGCACGACAGAGAACGCTTTGGTGTCGAGGTATTGTGGAACGTTTCGGGCTATTGTTTCGGCAGTTATCGAAGCAACTTCGGAAGGCTTGATCACCGCCGTATTCCCGCCCGCGATTGCAGCCACCAGGGGCGAAAGTGCCAGCATTACCGGGTAGTTCCAGGCCCCGATAATCAACCCCACTCCAAGGGGATCGAACCGCACCTTGGTGTGGGCCGGCGCGAGAACGAGCGGCGTGCTCACAACCTGTGGATGCATCCACTTGCGAAGATGTGCCCGTGCATAAGCTGCCTCATCGGCAACGTACTTGACATCGGTCAGATCCGCATCGACGCGATTGCGGTGTAAATCCCTCCACATTGCGTCGTAGAACTCATCGGCGCGCTCGGTCATCATGGTCTGCAATGCGGTCAACTGTTGCTCGCGCCATTCCACTGAACGCGTCGCGCCCGAGAGGAAGTAGTCGCGATGGCGGGCGGCGATCTGTGCATAATCGAGACCGGGCATGGTGTGCTCCCTTAAAGTTAATGGAAAGAAAAGTTCAGTTCCTAACCGACCGCCACGTGGCGCATCTCCGTGCTGTTCCAAGCCGTAGCGGTGGCCACGCGGCCCATCTCACGAATCAACCGCTGGGCCGCGAGGCCAATCGCCTCGGTGAACGTGGGATAGGCCAGTTGGAGATCCGACACCTGATCCACCGTCAGGCCTCCTGCCATGCAGGCGGCCACGACTTGGATCACCTCGGCCGAATATTCCCCCACCACGTGTGCGCCCAGTATCAAGCCGGACTCCCGATCGGCGATCAACTTGCAGAATCCTTCGGTGCGAGCATCGACGACCGCCCGCGTCAGAATGTCGTAGCGCACCAACGCGACCGCGCAACCGTGAGCAGAACGCGCTTGCGCTTCGGTCAGACCCACTGAGGCGTATTCCGGGTCGGTGAAGCTGCCACTCGACACGATCCTTCGGGAATACTTGTGGCGGGGCCCAAGGACGGCATTCTCGGCCGCGAGCAGTCCCTCGTGAGCGGCACTGGGCACCAGCATGCTCTGACCGTTCACATCCCCCACCGCATAAATGTGGGGGACGTTGGTCTGCAGGTATTCGTTCACCGTGACATAGCCACGTGCCGTTGCAATTCCGGCGGCATCGAGTTCCAGAGAATCGATGTTGCCTGTCCACCCAACGGCGATGAACACGGCATCCGTGAAAAGGGAGTCAGTCTGGCCCTCGCGTCGATAGGTAACCTTGAATCCGAAGGTCGTTGCCTCGATCCGTTCGGTTACGCATCCGGTGCGAACCTGGATGCCCCTCTCCTGGAACGCTGTGGAGAGGGCAGCCGAGACATCCTCATCCGCCTGGCTGTTAATTCGCGGAGTTGCCTCGATCAAATCGACCTCAGCCCCAAAATCGCGGAAGATCGAGGCGATTTGACAACCTGTTGCGGCTGCTCCCACCACAGTGACACGGGCAGGCAATGCCTTGAGTGTCCAGAGGTCGGCGTGAGAAAGACCTAATTCGTGGCCGGGGATCGGCAATTTTCGCGACTGTCCTCCCACAGCGATGACGAACCGGTCTGCCCGGAATCTGCGCCCATCGGGAAGCAGGACGGTGCGATTGTCTACAAACCGCGCCTGGCCCGCACGATCGATGACTTCCACGCCCCTGTCGCGGACGAACTTCTCCATGTTCTTCTGCTTGTGGGCATAACCGGCGACCCGGCGGGCGTTGGCCAGGGCGGCTGGAAAATCAAGTGTTGGCTTTGGTCCATGGAGACCGAAGGTGGCCCACATTCCCGAGTCGCGGATCAGACGGGCCGTCCGTGCCAGCGTCCGCAACGGTGCTACGCCATCATTGATACCGATCCCTCCGAGGCAGTTCCTCTCCAGCAAAGACACCTGGGCTCCAAGCTCCCGCCCCCTGAGAGCCGCCATGACTCCCGCCGGCCCACCGCCGATCACGATGAGTTTCATGTTGCCCTCCAACCACTCTGGGTTCCGTTCTCGTCGCTTAGACACCAATGATTTCCAGTGGATCTTCGTACTCGATGGTTGATTACATCGGATCTCAGTTCTTCGACTCAGGTTTCACAACGATCGTCCCACTCATCGACTCGCCGTGGATTTTGCAGGAGTACTTGAACTCTCCTTCCTTCTCGAACTTGACCGGCTTCGAGGATTCTCCCGGCTTGATCTCGTCGGTGTTGAACGTCTTGCCCTCGTCTTCAGAGGTCGCAGTGTGTGTCGTGCGCGATGCGTTAGTCCACACGACCGAATCACCAACATGGATTTCCAGTTTCTTCGGGTCGAAGCCAAGGCTCTTCATCGTGACGGTGACCGGTTTTTTCTCGGACTTGGCTGTCGGTTGTCCGTAGTTCCTGGCACCGTTCGACTCGTCGGCAGTACAACCGAGCATTCCCAGCAGGCTGATTGCACAGATAATCGGGATCAGGCATATTCGTTTCATGATGATCTCTTGTTGGGGTTGCGATCGCAAATCGGGGCAAGCGTCTGCAGATTCCGGACTCTTACCCCGATTCCGGGATACGTGTTTAGAAGTGCTTCATGTACTCGATCAGCGCCCGTTTATCCCCGTCGCTGAGTTCCCGTCCATAGGTATGCCCTCGGTCTTCGATGAAGTCCGGGCAGTTGTTCACTTCCACAAGCTTCTCCATCAACTTTTGATGGGCAGTTGCATGGTTTTTCGTCCGCAGTTCGGCGAACTTCTGATGAGGCGCGCCCTGCAAGACGCCATCCACATAGGCCTGTAACACCGCTTTCACGTCCTTCGCGTGCAGGTTCATGATCAGGTTGATGGGTGTCCCTTTGGGGACGTTGATCAGGTCGAGGTCCGGCAAGTCGGCGAATTCCGGCATCACCTTCTGCAGCATCGGGATGAAGTCCGGAAGCTTGCTGTCCTGGGTGGTGACCAGCATCGACCCTGTGCCAAGGCGGCGTTCGGGCGAGAGAAGTTTGGTCATACCGTCCTCATACGCAG
>DASZJS010000740.1:0-5517 GCA_035947935.1 Gemmata sp.
GGCTGAAGGTGGGCGTGGCGATTGACAACCCAGAGGCTCGCGCGCGGTTCGCCAAGGGCTCGAAGTATGTCCGCAACGTGAGCATCTCGCCGAGCGGATCCCGTGTCGTGGTCGAGTTCCGTGGGGAAATTGTGACCGTGCCTGCCGAAAAGGGCGATGCCCGCAATCTCACGAACACGGTCGGCATTCACGAGCGCAACCCAGCGTGGTCACCCGATGGTAAGACGATCGCTTACTACTCCGACGAGGGCGGCGAGTATCAGATGGTACTTGCTCCGCAGAACGGTAAGGGCGAGGTAAAGAAGGTCAAGCTCACCGGCAATGGCTTCTACTTCAACCCAATCTGGTCCCGCGACTCGAAGAAGATTCTCTTCACCGACAACGCCCAAACCGTGTACTGGTTGGATGTGGAGTCGAGCAAGGTCACGAAGATCGTGGAGCCGAAGTATGAGCTCGAACTGGGATTGAGGGCGTCGAGTTGGTCGCCGGACTCAAAGTGGGTGACCTATGCGATGAACACACGCGCATCGATTTTCCGTGTGTATGTGTATTCGCTCGAACAGAACAAGTCGTTCGCGATCACCGATGGCCTTACCGAGGCATCCTGGCCGGTATTCGATGCCAGTGGTAAGTACCTGTACTTTCTTGGGTCCAATGACACCGGCATGAGCAAGCATCGATTCAGCCAGTCGTCGGCCGACAGTCGGCAACCGCGGTGGTCAATCAACCTCGTGGTGCTGAACAAGGATTTGCCTAGCCCGTTCCTGCGCGAGAACGATGAAGAGAAAGGTGACGGCGACAAGCCGGCACCGAAGATCGACAAGAAAGACCAGGACACCCCGTTCGCCATCGACTTCACCGACATCGATCAGCGAATCCTGTCTTTCCCACTGCCCAGTGGTAATTATGGTGGATTGCAGGCCGGCTCCGCGGGGCAGATTTTCTACGCCACTCTACCGGAGGGGGGTGAAGGTGGTCGCGGCGGCCCAGGCGCTGGTGCGACGCTCAACCGCTACGATATGGACCGGCGGCGATCGTCCGTTGTGCAGACAGGCGTCGTTAGATACGAACTTACGCCAGACGGCAAGAAACTGCTCTACAGCACTGGTCCCGGGAACTGGTTCATCACAGCGAGCAGCGGCGGTGGGGGCACGGCCCCGGCCGCCACAAGTGGTGGTGGCGGGCGTGGTCAAGGCGGCCGACAGACTGCACCGACTCCCACGGCAGCAGGAGGTGACACCAGCGATGGTAAGGTGAATTTTGATGGGATCGAGGTTCGCGTCGATCCGCGTGCTGAGTGGAAGCAAATCTTCGAGGAAGCCTGGCGCATCAACCGCGACTTCTTCTACGACCCGAACATGCACGGTGCCGACTGGCCGGCGATGAAGAAGAAGTACGAAGTCTTCCTCCCACACCTGACCAGCAGCGCGGACCTGTACCGCGTGATCCGGTGGATGCTATCGGAACTCGTGGTCGGCCACAGCTACATCACCAGCTTCGGCGAACGCACTTTTGAACACAAGACCGTGCCCGGTGGTTTGCTCGGCGCGGATTTTGAAGTAGCCAACGATCGCTACCAGTTCAAGAAGATCTACGGCGGATTGAACTGGTCAGCCGCAATGCGGTCGCCACTCACCGCGCCAGGCGTGAATGTCAAGGAGGGCGAGTATCTGCTCGCGGTAAACGGTATGGAACTGAAAGCACCGACGGAAATCTACTCGCTGTTCGAGAACACCGCAGGCAAGCTCATTGAGATCACCGTCGGCCCCAATCCCGATGGCAAAGGTTCGCGCACGGTGCAGGTCGAACCAATCGCAAGTGAGTACAACCTGCGAAACTTGGACTGGGTCGAAGGCAACTTGAAGAAGGTCGAGAAGGCGACAGGCGGTCGGGTTGGCTACGTCCACGTTCGCGACACCGCAGCAGGTGGAATGGGTGACTTCAAGCGGTACTTCTTCCCACAGGTCGATAAAGACGCGCTTATCATCGATGAACGGTTCAACAGCGGTGGTCAAATCGCCGACTACTACATCGACATCCTTCGTCGCCCGTTCGCAAGCTACTGGGCGCCGCGGTATGGGGCCGACAACCGATCACCCAGCGCTGCGGTGTTTGGCCCAAAGGTCATGATTATCGATGAAGGTGCCGGCTCCGGCGGCGACATGCTCCCGTATATGTTTCGTAAGTTCAACATCGGTCCGCTCGTCGGGAAACGGACGTGGGGCGGTCTCGTCGGCATCGGCAGTTATCCCGTACTGATGGATGGCGGCACCGTGACCGCGCCAAGCCTCGCGATTTGGTCGCCCGACGGTGGCTTCATCGTTGAGAATGAGGGTGTTGCGCCCGATTACGATGTGACGATGTTGCCCAAGGACGTGATTGCTGGGAAAGATCCGCAATTGGAGAAAGCGATTGAACTGGCGTTGGAAGCACTCAAGAAGAACCCGCCGAAGAAGGACACCCGACCGGAGTATCCGAAACGGGTGATACCGCAGCCATAATGCGAGTGCTGTAACAATCGTGAGGCGTGGAATTCATCCACGCCTCACTGTGTTTCGGAATTGGAAAGCAACCGGGGAGTGGATTGCGGAGAAGCTTTCTGCGTGAGAGGATGACTGTGTAATTGATGTCGGTTTCGGCAACAGTTGTGCCTGCATTTGCCGAGGCTCTTTGTTGGTTTAACTTTTAAAAACGAGGCGTGCCTTGAGATCCGGGCCTTCGCTCTGTTTCGGTTTGGCATTCTTCCTCTTCCTGGCGGCCGTACCGGTTGGGCAGGCCGCAGATCCGTCTGATGCCGCGACCGAGTTTTTCGAGAAAGAGGTCCGGCCTCTTCTCGTCGAGAAATGTCAGGGGTGCCACGGTGAGGTTCGACCCAAGGGCAAGCTGAAACTGACAACGCGAGCCGAGCTCCTCCAGGGCGGCGATAACGGTCCGGCCGTTGTCCCCGGGAAACCCGATGAGAGCCTTCTGGTAAAGGCCGTGCGTTACCAGGACGAACCTCGAATGCCTCCCAAGGGGAAATTAGCCGATCGACAGATCGAGATTCTGGAACGCTGGGTGAAACTGGGCGCACCCTGGCCCGGAACGAAATCTCCCCTCGCAAAGCCAGATGGTGGCTTCACCATCACGGAAAAGCATCGACAGTTTTGGTCATTTCAGCCAGTGAAGGCCACGCCTCTGCCCGCGATCCGCGATGCGGCCTGGCCCCGGTCGAGTATTGACCGTTTCATCCTAGCGGGGTTGGAAGCAAAAGGAATCGCTCCCGCCACGCAAGCTGACAAGCGAACACTCATCCGCCGGGCAACCTTTGACCTGATTGGCCTGCCGCCAACCCCTGCGGAAATCGATGCCTTCCTGGCCGATGATTCACTCCAGGCATTTGCTCGTGTCCTGGACCGCCTGCTCGCTTCGCCCCAGTACGGCGAGCGTTGGGGTCGGCATTGGCTAGACGTTGTCCGCTACGCCGATGCTCGCGATTTGATCCAGTTGCCGCGGGAAAGCGACTTCCGCGAGGCCTGGCGATACCGGGACTGGGTCGTCGATTCGTTCAACCGCGACTTGCCATACACGGACTTCGTTCGCTCTCAGATTGCCGGTGATCTGCTGCCATCACCTCGCACTGGTGGTTTCAACAAGGATGGTCTGGTTGCAACGGGGCTGCTGGCCATTGCGGATTTTGTGCCTGGCGATGTCGATAAGAACCAGATGATCGCCGATTACGTCAACGACCAGATCGATGTCGTGGGTAAAGCGTTTCTGGGGCTTTCAGTCGCCTGTGCCCGCTGTCACGATCACAAGTTCGACCCGATCTCGACCGAGGACTATTACGCTCTGTCGGGCATTTTCTTCAGTACGCGTATCATTCCCGGTCCCGTGGCTGGCAACACCCCACTGGTCCGCGTCCCGTTGCTTTCTCCGACAGAGATTGCCCAACTCCAGGCGCAAACCGCCGCGGACGAACGACGGCGTGCGGAACTCGAACAGTTACTCCCCGACGCTGCCGACCGCGCATACCGTGCGTATCTCACAAACTTGCTCACCGAGCAAACAGCGCGCTACATCGTGGCTGCCGCCGAATGCCGCAAACCATCTACCACCGGAGAGAAGCTCACCCCGGGCGACGTGTCGAAGCGACACGGGCTTCATCAGGGTGTGTTGACCGAGTGGGTCGTGTTTCTCGACCGGGTCGAGAAGAACCCGACGGCGGACTATCCGCTCGCACTCCGGGAAGTCGCGGTGGGCAAACTCGCTGGTCCGGCCCTGGAAAATGTTGCCGCCGAGTTTCAGGAGTCTTTAGCTGCGCAGGCGAAGCGAGAAGAAGCCGAAGCCGCCCGATCGCCGGGAAAGCAGACCTTGGCCCGCGCGGTTCTGTTTCACTTTCAGGCAGACGACACGCGGCTTGCAACCGACCCTACAGGTCGGGTCACGTTATGGCCTAACCGAGCGGGCTTCTCGGGAGATGCTACACCGCTGGCTCCCAAGAACGCTCCGATCAAGACCACCGCGAAGATTGATGGACACACAAAATCGGTGGTGCGGTTCGATGGTCAGTCGGTGCTGGAAGCCCAACGCCAGGTACCTCCGGTCGGGACTCTGTTCATCGTCTTCCAGACCGCTGCCACTGCCCGCAGTGGCGAACGCATCGTTGGGTGGGAAGATGCCGACACCGGGAAGCACGGGCTGGGCCTGATGACCGACCCGAGCGGTCGTCTCCACGCCATTCTTCGGAAGGATGGGCAGTCTGGCGACCTCGTAGACACACGGAAGCCGACGGAGTTCGAGACGGTCTCCATCACCTGGGGACCGGGCGGGACGATGATGCGCCGAAACGGCGTCGAGACCGCAGCCCCAAAGTCAATCAGCGGTATCTCGTCCGATCCGAAGATCGCCGCATTGAAGATTGGTGGTCCGGGCTCGGGTGGCAGTCCCCGATTCCACGGCGACATTGCAGAAATCCGGGTCTATAACCGGCAACTTCAGGAGGCCGAACGCAAGCAGGTGGAAGCCGAATTGCGAGACACCTGGTTTGGACCCAACGACCCGAAGAAAACGCCGCGGGATTCGCTCGCCGAGTTGTATACCGAGTTGCTCTCGCCCCGGGGACCGTTCTGGCTCCCGGTTGCGGATCGTAACAAGCGGCTTGCACCCGAGGTGCAGAAGGAACTTGAGAAAATGCGCGTCGAGTTGGATGACTTGCGAAAAAAACGTCCGAAGGAGGTTCCAGAGGCAGTTGTGGCTCAGGATGGAGGCCCCAAGGGTACACGACACGAAGGTTTCAAGGATGCCCAGGTCTTCATCCGCGGCGATCACAAGAGACTCGGGAAGACCATCCCTCGCGGTTTCCCAAAGATTTTGATTGGCGAGCGTGAGGAGAAAATCACTGAGGGAAGCGGCCGTCTTCAATTGGCCAACTGGTTAACCCAGCGAGAGAACCCGCTGACGGCTCGCGTGATGGTGAACCGGATCTGGCAACACCACTGCGGTGAAGGTCTGGTTCGCACTCCCAACGATTTTGGC
>DASZJS010000741.1:0-4727 GCA_035947935.1 Gemmata sp.
ATCAACAGTAACATCAGCCTGTCCTTCGTAGTACATATTGAGGCTGCCCGGCTGGTAAAGCGACATCTTTTCCAGGTGAATATCGAGGACGAAATCGACATTGAGCTTCTTGCCCCACTCGCTCGCATGCATGAGTTTCCAGTTTGGGTTGTTCATCTTGAACTTATTCACGAGAGCCGGGTCAAGGACCACCAGCTTCTGTTTGCTTTCCTTGGCCATCTCGGGGAGTTTCTTGGCGATGTCGGAAGCGAGTTTCCCTTCGCTTCCCGCGAACACCGGGCCGATTCCCGGGGCGCTGCTGACAAACACGGCCACAACAACTTCCTTACCCTTCTTCGGACCGTCCGCGAACACGAGTGGATACTCTGCTTTTTTGACGGGGTCTGATTGAGTCAGAAACGAGAGGGTGGCGAGAGGGTTGCACCCGAGCGTGAACACCGCGGCAAGTGTGAACCACACTGCGCGGCGTGCCCATTTGCATGCCTGGTTCTGGCTCATCCGTGAACCCCCCATTGGAGTTGCGAGATTGTTGGGTTGAGAGGTGGTGGGAAGCGGTTTCCACCAGTTCACAACCTCACCGTCTCACAACCTGAATCCTTTCAAGTCAACAATACCACTCCCCACCGCACCAACATCAACGCGAGAACAATTCCGACAATAACCGTGAGGATCAATTCACCCTTGCCTTGTGGGATGAAAAGGGGCCGTCCCGCAATTCCCCCCGCAATGGCCCAGACCATCGTCAGAGCCCACAACCCGGCGATCAGCGTCCCTGCCCAGTTCGCCCGCATTGAGGCAGAAAGATCGCCACGAACGAGCAAGGCAAAGCTGGTCGTCATTCCACACGCCGGGCATGGTTTCCCGGTCAGGAGAACAAAGTTACACGGTGGCATTCCCAGTTGTGTATGCGTTGCCATTCGCCGCGGCTTTCCGTCTGAATCGTAGGGATTCAACCAGAACGCAATCGCAAAGATCCCGACGAGCAGTCCCCCCACTACCAACAAGCTCATCCGGACAAACCGCGTAATCCGCGGGTTCGACCCAGTCTCAGGAAGAGTGGAGGCTTCGTCCAGCTTGTTGTCGTTATGCTCGGGTCGCACGCATAGCCTCCCATGAAATATGCTGCAAGAGGATTTTTGGTGAAAACGGGCTTTTACCCCGGCTGTCAATTGGTCACGATGAACGGCATCATTGTACCCAAAACCGAACGAATAGCGTGATGTGGGCATTACGGGAAGTCCGGCGTTTCATGACCCCCCTGGCGAGCGGAAAGGCTCAGGGAGTGGTAGCGGTGTCCGGTGGAGCGGACAGCGTTGCGTTGCTCCGCGCCTTGCAGTCGGTTTACCCGGGACCGCTCACTGTTGCCCACATCAATCACCAACTCCGTGCGTCGGAGTCGGATGGGGATGAGGCGTTTGTTCGGGAATTGGCCGCTAAGCTCGGCCTTACCTTTCAGGTGAGGGTGGTCGATGTCGCGATGGCTGCATCCGGAGCAAACCTGGAGGCAACTGCCCGGCAGGTGCGGTACGAATTCTTTGCGGAGTTGGCGGCCGAAGTCGGAGCCGGTTGGATCGCGACCGGCCACACGGTTGACGATCAGGCAGAAACCGTTCTCCACCGATTGATTCGCGGCACGGGATTGCAGGGGCTAAGGGGGATTCAACAAATCAGGGGGCTTACGCCCACCGCTCGCCAGCAAATCGTTCGCCCCTTGCTTACCGTCACACGGGCGGATGTGATTGAGTATCTTGCATCGCTGAACCAGTCCTTCCGGGAGGATTCCTCCAACGCGGACCCGCGGTTCACTCGCAACCGTCTTCGTCATGAACTTCTGCCGCTCCTCAAGACGTTTAATCCGGCTATTGTTACCGCACTCGGCCAACTCGCCTCACAGGCCGGTGAGGCATTCGAGGTGTTGGAAGCAGATTCCAAGCGATTCGTCAGTGAAGTTGAGTTGCCACGAGCCGGTAATCGTCTCATTCTCGATGCAACGAAACTCGCTGCCGCCCACCCCTATCGGGTGCGGGAACTGCTCAGACTGCTCTGGCATCGTGAGGGCTGGCCGACAAGCGATATGACCGCCGATCACTGGACTCGATTGGTGGCCGTTGCTCACGGCGACCTTCCAGCGGCAGACTTCCCGGAAGGTATTAGCGCCCGTCGCGTTGGCCGGGTGGTTCAGATCGGCGAATAGTGTTCGGGCTTCGCCAGTTTTCAGTTTTCAGTTAAATCATTCAGACAACGCCAGCGCGGTTTCAATATCTACACTGAACACTGAACACTGAACACTGAACGTGGTGACCCATGCTCCGTCCCATTCGCCGTGCGTTATTGAGCGTATCCGACAAGACCGGGCTCGTGGACTTCGCCCGCGAGTTAACGACACAATTTGGCGTCGAACTGATCGCCACGGGTGGCACCCGCAAAACTCTGGCCGATGCCGGGCTGCCGGTCAGGGACATCGCCGAACTTACGAAGTTCCCAGAGATCCTCGATGGCCGGGTGAAGACGCTTCACCCATCCATCTACGCCGGGCTTTTGGCGAAACGGAACAAACCCGAACACATGCGAACGCTCGCCGAACACAACCTACCGGAAATCGATCTCGTGGTCTGCAACTTGTATCCGTTCGAAGAGACGGTGGAAGAACCGGACGTGACGGAGGCCGTGGCGATTGAGAATATCGACATCGGAGGCCCGTGCATGATCCGTGCGGCAGCGAAGAACTTCGAGTCGGTAACAGTCATCGTCGATCCCGTGCTGTACGATGAATGTCTTCAGAATCTCAAGTCCAACAATGGTCAACTTACCCGCGAATACCGACAACAGCTTGCGTTCGTGGCATTCCAGAGAATCGCCGACTACGATGCGGCCATAGCGGAGTATTTCCTCGGGTTGATACCCCTCGTGGATGACGACGAAGACGGCGATGATGGCAATGACGATGACGGCAGCGAACCGGAATGGGATGACGAGGTGGAGTTGTTCTTCGATCTCAAGCAAGCGCTACGATATGGCGAAAACCCGCACCAGAACGCGGCGTTCTACGTTGAACCCGATCTGAGCCGCCCCTGTATCGCCAGCGCTGAGCAACTCCACGGCAAGGAGCTGAGTTACAACAACATTCTCGATCTCGATTCTGCACTGAACCTCGTTCGCGAGTTCCCTGGCCCCGCTGGTGTTGTCGTGAAGCACAACAACCCGTGCGGGGCCGCGGTTGCATCCACCCTCGCCGATGCCTTCCAACTCGCCTGGAGCGGCGATCCCCAGTCCGCGTTCGGCGGCATTCTCGCGTTCAATCGTCCCGTGGATGCCAACACCGCTTCGGCCCTCATGGACCCCAAAGCCAAACGGTTCATCGAATGCGTCATCGCTCCGGATTACGAGCCACACACGCTCGATGCCCTCAAGGGTTGGAAAGAAAACGTCCGCCTTCTAAAAACCGGACCCTTGTCCGGTTTTCCACAGGGGTTCGACTATCGCCGCGTCGATGGTGGGTTATTGGTGCAGTCGCGCGATGTCGGGGCGGATGATCCCGACAAGTGGAAGGTGGTTACCAAACGCAAGCCGACCGAAGAAGAGTTCAATGCTCTGTGGTTCGCGTGGCTCGTCTGCAAGCACGTGAAATCTAATGCGATTGTGCTGGCGAGCGGTCAACATGTGGTTGGTGTCGGGGCCGGTCAGATGTCGCGGGTCGATTCGGTGCAGATTGCGATTCGCAAGGCCGGCGATTGCGTGAAAGGCTCGGTTCTGGCGTCGGATGCGTTCTTCCCGTTTCGGGATAACGTCGATGCCGCGGCAGCGGCAGGCATCGCTGCGATCATCCAGCCCGGCGGTTCGGTAAAGGATGCCGACAGCATTGCCGCGTGCGATGAACGCGGCCTCGCCATGCTATTCACATGCGTGAGGCATTTCAGGCACTGAGCAAAGAACAGAGGATTCACCGCGGAGGACGCAGAGAACGCAGAGAAAAACAGAGGATTTCGATACAATCTCTGTTCTCACTCTGCGTTCTCTGCGTCCTCCGCGGTGAATCCTCTGTTCTCTGCTCAGTGAATCCTTTTGAGGCTGATATGGAGCATACGTCCCACGAGTTTCTCAAGGCTCTGCTGGAAACGCCGAGCCCATCCGGGTTCGAGCAACCGATTCAGCAAGTCGTCCGGGAGTGGGTCAAGCCATTCACTGACGAGTTGACCACAGACCGGCACGGCAACGTCTTTGCTACCCGGTTTCCCGAGGTCAAGCATGCCGATGCACCCCGAATCATGCTCGCGGGCCACTGCGATCAGATCGGGCTCATGGTGCAGTTCATCGACGCGGAAGGATTTCTGTACGTTCAACCGATCGGTGGCTGGGACATGCAAATTTTGCTCGGTCAATACCTGACGGTGTGGGGGAAAGATGGTCCCATCGCGGGAGTGGTGGCCCGTCGAGCTATTCACCTCCTGAAGACAGACGAGCGCAATCGCGTGCCCGATTTCACGGACGTGTGGGTCGATATCGGGGCCAAGAACAAGGAGGAAGCGGAATCGCTCGTACGTTGTGGCGATCCCGTCACGTTTGCACTCGGCTACCGGCCGCTTCGCAACGGGCTGGCGGCAAGCCCGGCAATGGATGACAAGGTGGGGTTGTGGGTGTGTATGGAAGCGGTGCGATTGCTGCACGGCCGATCGCTTCGGGCTGCGGTATACGGTGTCTCGACGGTTGCCGAAGAGATCGGCCTTCGG
>DASZJS010000742.1:0-2174 GCA_035947935.1 Gemmata sp.
TTTCACGGCCGACTCGGGAACGATTCCTGGCCCGGGTGCAACGAGGCCGGAGTTTTTGAGTTCCTCCAGCTTCTTTTGCAGATCGGCGATCTGCTTTTCGACCTCCGCAATTTCTTTCTTGGTGTCCTGCGCTTCTTCAGCGCGGGCGAGGGTAGCCGGGACATAGAGAAGCAGGATGGCAAGCAAACCGAACGCCGGCCTGCGGCCAGTGCGGAAGGGGCAATTCATGGTGTAACTCGTGTTGAATACGGACGATTCGTTGGTTTGAAGCCCGCCCGAGTTTATTGGCCGGGGAACAAATTTCACACCTATAGATTATCCAAATTACCAATTCTAGGTAGACAATCCAAACAGTGCTACTCCCAAGATCGGAGTTACCGGAGAATGATGGGGACAGGGGAATCGATTACAGCGAATGAATTGACGAAGGGCTCCGTAGGGTTGCGCAGCACATATTCATTCCCCACCTCATTCTTCCACCTCGCCCTTAAACAGTTCCGAATCTTCCGGTCTGGGAACCCGGTTGGCTTGTGCGGGTTTTTCGCTCTAGAGTTCTCTCGCCTGTTGCCACCTCCGTCCAGGTCGGACACCGAGCGAGATCACGTATGATTGGCCGTGTGTTTTTGGGTCGGTATGAGACTCGACGTGTCCTTGGGGAAGGAGGAATGGGTCGGGTCTTTCTGGCCCGTCAACTCGACCTCGGGCGGGATGTCGTCGTCAAGGTGATGCACGAGCACATCGCTGCGGATGCCAAGTTTCGAGATCGATTTCAGCGAGAAACCATGCTGATGGCCCGGTTTCATCACCCGGGCGCGGTCACGTTGTACGATGCAAGTCTGAGCGACCCGCTTGGCCCCTGCATTGTGATGGAGTACGTCAAAGGGGTGAACCTGGAAGGCATGTTGGCCCGAAACGGGCGGATGAGCGCTCCGCGTGTTGGGCGAATAATCGGTGAATTGTGCGAGGTACTCCAGGCTGCGCACGATGAAGGGATCATCCACCGCGACCTGAAGCCAGCGAACCTGATGGTGGTCGATCCCGATACTCCCCGAGAACGAATCAAGGTCATGGATTTCGGACTCGCCAAGTTGATTGAGGGCGAGCCGGCCCGGAAAGTGACCGATACGAATGTGGATTTCGCTGTCGGCACGCCAGGCTACATCTGCCCGGAGCAGGTTCGCGGCGAAGAGATGGATCACCGCGGGGATCTCTACTCGGTCGGGGTGATGATGTATGAGTTGTTGACGGGGCGGCTCCCGTTCAACGGCCCGAACAGTATGGATATCCTGCTCGCTCACGCCACCGAATACGCTCCCTCGTTCTCGGAGTTGGGGTTATCGGGATGGGTTCCCGCGGAAGTCGAGCAACTCGTGTTCGATTGCCTGGCGAAGGATCCCGATGAGCGCCCACAAGCGGCTCGGGATCTGGCGGATCGGTTCGATACAGCTCTGGAGCGGGCGCAGACACTTCTCGATTCCAAGCTTTCGCGACCGGGGTTGCCCGGTGGGTCGAGCCATGTCATACCGGGGGTGCCGGGTTCCCGACACGAAGCAAGTTCTAACGGGATTGCGCAGACCGCCGTGCAAACTACTCCCGTTCGGGAACAAGCCGCGCTCCCGTTTCACATGGATGCGTGGATGCCGGAGACAATCGCGATCATGAAACTCCGGGGTTTCGTCCACGATGTCGGCGGCGAAGTGGTCGAAAGCGTTCCCGGACTGATCAAAGTCCGGCTGGGTGGGCGAAAAACGCCGCCGAGCGGGCCGCTCTCCTGGCTGGGGCTTGGCCGCAAATCCTCCAACATGGTCGATGTGGAACTGCACCTGCACCACGCTCACCCCGGGCAAGAGAACCGACTGACCGTACACGTCCTGTTCCGTCCGTCTCACCCAAGTTTGCTTGCCGACAAGGCCTGGCGGCAAAGGTGTTCCCAGGTGTTTATCGAACTCCGCTCCTATCTGATGGGCAGAAGCGAGTAATAATGGCCCTCACTGCCAATCCCTTGTGGCCCTCACCCCAACCCCCTCTCCCCGGCATAGGTATGCCCACAAGTTTTTGACCAGGTAAGGGAGGTTAATGGCGTAATTGGGCAGCACTAACCACTGGTAATCTGGGGAAAGTACTATCTTGCCGAGTCATCCTAACCATATTCAGGGTAACACGAGGCTGTGCTT
>DASZJS010000743.1:0-15334 GCA_035947935.1 Gemmata sp.
GGTTGAGATCGGCTTCGTTGGCCGGATTCGTCCCCTTGACACCATCCGTCTTGCCACTACTCCACCAGAACGACTGGGTCGAGTAGAGCTGGCCATCCACATACCAGCGGATTTCGCCTGGTTCCCACTCCAGAGCGTAGATATGGAAGTCCGCGATGGTGCCTTCGCGCGGCAGGACGTAGTCCTTGCCTGCGAGCGTGTTTGCCGGCCAGCGCGAGCCGAAATGGAGAGTGCCGAACATCTTGGTCGGCTCTTGCCCCTTTACTTCCAGCACATCAATCTCGCCAGAGGAAGGCCAGGGGCCGTACTTCTCGTCCTGGGGCAGCATCCAAAGCGCGGGCCAAATCCCTTGGCCAGTAGGCAGCTTGGCCCGAAACTCAAACCTGCCGTACTTCTTGTTGAACAGCGGACTGCCATCTCGCTTGCGGGATTTCAATCGAGCCGATGTGTAGCCGCTGCCGTTGTACGACTCTTTCACCGCGCGGATGTGAAGCATCCCATCCTTGACGAATACGTTCTCAGGTTCGCGGGTGTAGTATTGGAGTTCGTTATTGCCCCAGCCTCCGATCCACACGTTGGCATCGTAATTGAAGAAGCCATTGCCGAGATCGAAATCCCATTTGGAGCGGTCGATCTCCTTGCCTTCAAATTCATCGTTCCAGGTGAGTTTCCATTCGTCGGGGTTCGGCTCGGCGGCCTGCTGCCCACTGAACGCGCAGGCAACGATAACCACAGAGCCAATGCCCAGCACCAACCGATACCAGCGATGATTGCACATACTCAAATTCTCTCGTTCTGGCGATATTTGTCGTTAGAGCAGCTTTGTCGGGTGGCTGCGGCACCTACGGAATACCTTCCGTCCCAGGAGTCGATCATTTCCCGCTGCACCTAATACTCCGCCTTGTCCCCGAGTCTTTCCCTCGTACACCATCTCCGCCGGGCGAACCATCAGGCGAACCCCAGCGTATCGCCGGTAACGGTTTCGTTTCGACTCGCACTCAACCCAGGCTTTGCGCATGTTTTCCTGGTTATCCGACCCTTCTATTCTACTTGCTGGAATTCTTCTGGCTTTGATCCAGTTCCTTGCGGCGTTGCCGTGGTTGTGGGCGGTGGATCCGAGAGGTTTTCGTGAAACCGCGGCCAGCGGTTCTGCAATGGGCTACGTGGGAATCGGGGTGCTGGCTGCTGGAGTGCTGGTCGCCATGTTCCTTGGGTACAACAACGATCCTCAGAACTTGATGTCGAAAGGGCACTATATCTACGGCCCGATTCTGCATCTCCAGCTCATCATCGACCTGTTCCTGTTGCTTCCTTACCTCGCGATGCTCGTTTGGCCGAAAGGCGGAGTCGTGGCATTCGCGGCATACCGCGAAGCCTGTCGCCAACCGATGTTCTGGCTCATCACCCTTGCCGCGATTCTTGCGACTTGGATCGCTGTTGCCCTGCCGTACTTCACGTTCGGCGACGATTACAAGATGATGAAACAGATCGGCTTCGATGTGGTGATGCTCTCGGCCGTGATGTTTGGAGTTTTGGCATCGAGCATTTCGATCAGCGAGGAGATCGAGGGACGAACTGCGGTTACTTTGATGAGCAAACCGGTAAACCGCCGACAGTTCCTGCTCGGGAAATTCCTGGGCATCATACTTGCCTGCC
Source organism: Gemmata sp. (assembly GCA_035947935.1). Lineage (GTDB taxonomy): Bacteria > Planctomycetota > Planctomycetia > Gemmatales > Gemmataceae > Gemmata. Next base: position 1,657 of record DASZJS010000743.1, read on the forward strand.
TCGCGATGTCGATGCTTGTGAGTTGGAACTTGAACTACTCCCTGCGAGCCATGCGGGAGTTTGACCCGATCAATAACAATCCGGACCCAGCCGACCCACTCGGAATCCCAACAGACAAGGTCGTCGATCCGATGACGCTTCAGGCGCAGAGAACAGTCGTTCCACTCATCGAAAAGCCCGTCCCTTCCGCCCCCGGGAAGTCCGTTGCACGTGGGGTGGGGTTATGGTTCTCGGACACAGTCGCCCACTCCCTGGGAGGATTTCTCGGGTTCGGGCAGGCGATGATTTTGGTTGGAATTGCCTCGGCCCTGGCAACTCGAGTGACCTTCGTCGTGAACCTGGTCTTGTGCCTGCTGATCTATTTCCTCGGCCATTTGGCACCCGTGGTCGTTCAGGTCACGGAGGCCACGCCGGGCGGAGGCGTGGGAGTGGGGTTGGTGGGGTTCCTCGGCAATCTCTTTAATGTACTCCTTCCCGCGTTGGAGTTTTTCAACATGGGACCCGCCATTATCCGCGAAGCGCCACTCGATCTGTGGAAATTTGGGATCTATGTTCTGACTGTATTCGGTTACTCCGTCATCTACACCAGCATCGCGCTGCTCATCGGACTCCTTCTGTTTGAAGATCGCGACCTGGCATGATTTGAGGTTTAGTTCGGTTCTCCGGTTGCTCGCGAATTCACGAGTAACCGGAGATTGCGCCAAATTTAACGGTTTCTCGCCCGGCCGACACATTTCTTAATCGCAATTCTGCTAGTTCTTTTACTGTGCGGTCTGGTAGGCTCATTGAGGAGGCCTAGGTTGCCACAAGAGCCGTTATTGAGTTCGCCCCCCGGGTCTGCGACCCCCGAGGTTGTAGTGGACAGCACAGCATTCAGCCGGATCAGGTCCGATTTCCTGAAAGCCCCTGCCGAGAAGTGGGGGGCAATTGTCAGTTCGGTTGGGGTTGCACTCTGTTATCTCGTTTTGCTGGTACTCCTTTACCTCTTCGTGGATTTGGTCACCTGGCAAGGCCGCATCCCCGAATTCGCCCAACTCAACCCCGCGAGACAACAAGAGTTCGCTGCCGAATGGGCGGGTCGCGGCGAAAATGATCGCTCGAACGCGGTCAAGCGGCTGACGGGTTTCGAGCCGCAGTTGAAGCGCGTGGCTGATGCGGATGTGGACCCACCGCCTTCTCCCGAGGAATGGGAGCTTCGCTGGCGGGCCGGGGTCTATCTCACCTTGCGAGACCGGGTTGGACATGAGGCAGCGAATTCGTTCCTGCCCGAAAAAGCAGCCGAGTCGATCAGACCGGCTGAGACAGCCGGAGAGCCGCCCCGATTCGGTGTTCTGAGCCTCGTTGTCCGCGAGCGGAAACGCTGGACTGGGCATCTGCTCGGGTGGCTGGCATCCTGGAACGGCTGGATGTGGCGGCAAGGGGCGGATGGCAGCGCGAATCTGACTTACCTGGCCGGTCTGTTTATCCTCGCGTTCTCGATTGCAGTGGTGCGTGGGGTGCTGCTGAACACGCTCGCCTATCTCTCCGCAGCCGTCACGATCGCCTTTGTAACGCGCCTTCGTCGGGCGATCTACCTGCACACATACCGGCTTGGGTCGCTGGCGATCCGCACGGTTGGCCCAGCCGAGGTGACGCACCTATTCACCAAGCAGGCCGAGGCGGCGGGCGCTGCCGTCCACGTCACACTCGCGGCCACTTACCGTTACCCCATCCTGGTGATTGGGCTGCTCATCCTCATTTTGCTCGTGAATTTCTGGCTGGCCGTCAGCTTCCTGCTGCTGGCTGCCCTGGTGTGGGTCATCGGTGGACAGATCACCGCTCACTTTCGACGCGATGCGCGTCTGGCCGCGCGGCAGGCCGACACTTCGATCGCCCTGCTTGTGGAGAGTTTGGGAATCTTGCGACTGGTGAAGTGCTTCCAGATGGAGCGATTCAACCAGAACCGCGTCGAACGGCAGTTGACGGAATTCAGCCGTTCGGGTTGGCGGAAGTTCCGCGGCGATGCCCTGGCTGGGCCGCTGTTGGGATCGGTTTCGCTTCTGGCGAGCGTCTTACTCCTCTATCTTGCCGCAAGGTCCGTCCTGGCAGGTGAGTTCACCGTCGCCGGGCTGGCGGTAATGGCCGTTGCGTTGGTTTCACTTGGCCCACCCATCGCCGGGTGGGTCGATGCCCGGCTGAAACTTCGACGCGGGCGAGAGGCTGCCGAGGCGATTAGTGAGTTCCTGGACCGCCGCGGAGAAGCTACCGAGGCAGCCGATGCCGAATACCTGCCCTTGCTCACCACGCGCATGGAGTTTCGCAATGTGACCCTCAAGGAACCCGGCACGGAGCTGGCTCTCCTGGAGCATGTAAGCTTTGCGGTGCCGGCGGGATCGCGGGTCGCGATTGTCGGCCCCGACCCGATCCAGAAGCGCTCACTCGTTTACCTGATCCCGCGGTTTTTGGACCCAACCACTGGCGAAATCCGGATCGAAGATAAGAACATCCGCTGGGTGACCCACGAATCGCTCCGCGCTCAGGTGGCGGTCGTGATGCAAGATGACCTGATGTTCACGGATACCGTTGCTAACACAATTGGCTGTGGGGATGCGCAGTACAAGCTCCCCCAGATCATTGAAGCAGCGAAATTGGCCCATGCCCACCAATTCATCGAGAAACTGCCCTATGGTTATGAAACCGTTGTAGGGGAACACGGTCGCACCCTGAAACCCGGCGAGCGGTTTCGTGTGGCACTGGCACGGGCACTTCTGCGCGATCCGAATATACTGGTGATCGAGGAACCGAGCGGCCCAATCGATGAGGATACACTGGCTCTGCTCGACGATACGCTGGAGCGAGCTTCTCACGGGCGGACAATCATTTTTCTGGCGAATCGACTCTCGACGCTCCGAAGTGTGGATCGGGTTTTCCTTCTCAAGGACGGACACCTGGAAGCCTCGGGCTCGCACCGAGACCTCTGGCAAAACAACGAGTATTATCGCCGCCTCCAGATTATTGCAGATGCGAGTTCCGAAATGAGCAGCTTGAAGGATTGAAGGGCTTCGAGTTAGGGGCAACTAATTAGGGGCAAGGGGCGAGAGAAAAGACTGAGTTGCTTTCCTCTTTCTGCTTTTCACTTGCAGCGATTCTTGAAAAAGTGGACGGTCGTTGACGCTTCCGGCTCGTTTTTACTCTTGCTCCTTGCCCCTGATTACTTGCCCCTGGTTAAAGGTTGGGGGGTTGTCTGAACCCGGAGGAGGTTCGACGTGGAATCTTTCAACTCTTTTGCCAGCGAACTGATAGCAGCTCTGGAGGCCGCCGAGCTGGCGAGCGATCTCATTCGTCGGGAATACGAGTCCTTCGTTGCAATCCCGGACGCCCCTGCCAGCATCAGTACCTACGTCGACAAGGCATCTCAGGAACTCATTCTGGAATTCCTGCACGAGCATTTCCCCGCGGATGCCCTCTGTGCCGAGGAGTCGATTCCAGGATTTGAGAGCGTCCCAAAATCCGGGCCGCGAGCGTGGGTTGTCGATCCGATTGATGGAACGCGCGGATTCGCCAAAAAAGTCGGCCAGTTCTCGGTAATGATCGGATTGCTCGTGGCTGGCAAGCCCGTCGTTGGCGTTGTGGCAGAGCCAGCCCAGAATCGGGTGACGTATGCCCGGCTGGGTGGTGGGTGCTGGTCGCATGTGGGAGAAGGAACGGCAATGGCCTGCCGGGTGTCGGAACACCAATCGGGCAAGCTCGTGTTGGTGCAGAGCTGGTCGAAGCCTGGGCAGATCGCGAAACCTGTGGCAGCGCTGAACCCGAAGAGGGTGATCGAGACCTACTCGGGTGGAGTAAAACTGGCGATGGTGGCCCGAGGCGATGCGGATGTCTACGCCAACACCTACGAGACGTTCTTCGACTGGGACATTTGCGCGGGGCACATTCTGGTAACGGAGGCCGGCGGCACAGTCACTGACCTTGCCGGCGCACCCATCGTCTACCAGGCTGCTGATTTTGCTCAGCGCGCGGGACTCCTCGCGACGAACGGCCCCAATCACGCTGAGATGGTGCGGAAACTCGCGGCGGGATAAGATATCCACAGTGCTGCATTCGTACGGTTTTGCCCATCGAGCGCGTCTGTTCTTCGAGAGGTTCTTGATGAAATCGTTTTTCATTCTGGTGTTGAGTGCATTACTCGTCTCTGTTGTTGGATGCGGCGATCGAACGCCACGATCGTCCCAACATAATCGGGGGACTTCAGCGAATGAGGGAGCCGGGGGTAAAAGGGTATTTGTGGTCTACGATTTCTGGGCACCGTGGTGTGGTCCTTGCCGGCAGTTCGCACCGACCTTCGAGAAATGGAAAACGAAGTATTCCAGCGAAAATGTTACCTTCAAGAAGGTGAATGTTGATGAGGATCACGAGACAGCGAATAGGTTCAGGATCAGCGCCATTCCGACCCTCGTTGTAACTGCCAATGGTAAAGAAGTAGGCAGGATTGAAGGTATTCCCGAGGAGGCGGAGTTTGTGGACCTATTGAAGTGACAGGAGATGGAGGTAACACCCGACGACGACGGGTAAGTGATACCCAAACCTGTAAATGCGAACTATGCTGTTAGCTGAGATACCCGAACTCGTCGCACTGGATACCGATCCGCTCGGGAGATCGGATCGCTAAATCAAATGAGTGTGACCAGCAGGGCGCTCAAGGAAATCAAGGGAATAAAGCAAAAGACCCACTCACTCGCCTCACATCGCCTCACGTCGCGCCAGCGACGTTCGGCGGCTGTGGGGGTCTTGCTCACCATTTCCCAAACTTTCCATTACCGGGATGCCGGTTACACACAAATCAAATGAGGTTACCATGCGGAAGCGGATCGCGGCTGGGTTGGCTACCCTTATAGCCGCATCGATCGTGACAATCGGTGGAGGAGAACAGGTCGCCGCCCAGGATAAGAAGGCCAACCCCCCGAAGTTCCTCTATGGACACGATCTTCGTGTCCGGTTTGGTGGAAAGCCGGACTTCGACAAAGACACCCCACGCATCGGGGTTGAGGTCTATCACGATGAGGCAAGGGACACCATTATCGCCATCAGTGAGGCGGGTGCCCTGACTGCCGCTCCGGCTGGCCAAATTGGCAAGGAACATACGTGCAAGTGGCTGACGGCCCACGATTTATCTGCCCGTAAGGCAGGGGAAGCGGAGTTCACCCAGAAGACCAAGAAGTTCGGCGTCGAGTTGTTCAAAGATCTGGGGACAAACCAGCTCCTTTATGTGTGCGAGTCGGCATCCATCGCATTCGCTCCGGTTCCAGCCGGGTTGGTGACCGACAAGGGACCAAAGTGGCATCACGCCTTTGAAGCGAAGGTGCGTGGGCACGAGCAGACGAGTTTCGATAATGCCAGGAAGATTGGGATCGAAATCTTCAATGACGAGAACACTGTCAATGGTTTGATCTACATCACCGAAATGGGGGGAATTGCAACGGCCACAGCTCCCACAACTCCCCAGGATCCCAAGAAGATCGTGCTACCACCAAAAGCTGCCTATGGGTTGGACCTCCGCGTTCGCGGAGCAGACGAACCGAACTTCACAGACAAAACCAAATGGGTCGGAGTTGAGGCATTCGAGGATCCGAACGTCAATAATCTCCTGTTCTACATCACTGAAGGGGGCTACATCGCGACGGCCCCAAACCCCGGGAAACTTGGCAGTGGCAAGGGTGTGACCTGGATGGCCGCGATGGCTCTGAAAGCGCGTAAGGGTGGCGAAAAGACGTTCGATCTGGCCAAGAATTATGGCATTGAAGTGTTTGTCGACAACCGAACCGGTAACCTCCTCTACGTCAGCGAAACCGGCTCCATCGCCGTGGTACCGAAACCGTAAGAGTAACATTTCCAGGGGTTTCGCTCGCCTCGGCTCGCTCCACCCCTGGAAGACTCCACCCTCCACTTTCTTCTGACCCATTACATTTTTGACTCTTCCCACTGGGGCGGCACCTCTCATTTCCAGGGGTTTCGCTCGCCTTCGGCTCGTTCCACCCCTGGCTACCATCAGTCGCCCTTCCAGGGCTTGATATCGGTCGCGTTGCGACCGGAGCAGCCGCGGAGCGGCGTTTGATGGTAGCCAGGGGTGAAGCGACAGCGAAACCCCTGGAGGAGATGTGCCCATTTTTTCGCCTGACGAGCGAGCGTGAACTACACTTCTGCGCTGACAAGTCATTTTGGGAGCCGCGCTGTGAAATTGCGCTACGTTGCTGCGTTACTGCTCGCATTGTCGTTGCCCGCGGCAAGCGGATGTTCCCGGAAAGCCGTTCCAAAGGCAATCCCGCCAAGCCAAGCCTCAACTTTATCGCCCGACCAAAAACCCCTCGCTCCGCCACCCGAACCCGAACTGCTTCCGGGCGAACCCGTTCGCTTGACCCTACCAAGCGATGGTGGAGCGTGGCCGTGGTCCGTTGGCCGGGCCGATGCGCCTCTGGAATCCCGTGCGATCTCCTTCCCGGGCCTCACAGCCTTCGCGGTTACTGGATTTGCAGTCCGCCCCGAGGTGAATCGGGCGTTGGTATCGTTCAAGTGGGAGAAGAAGGGGCAACCGGTGGCCACCCGGCTGACCCTGTGCGATACCGCCATTGGAAAGGTACTTACCGAGTGGCAGATTACCGGTCAGCAGGCGGTCATCGACCTGAGCCCAGACGGGCGAGCAATCCTCACGACCAATGCGAATCCAGGCAGAGAGCGTACTACCTTGCGATTGTGGCTGATCGGGTCGGATGGTCAATTGCGGCGATCGGTCTGGACACCCCACTCCACTTCGCGCCCCGATGGCATTCGCCGCGAACCTGGCGACCGATTCGATGTGTCAGCGGCTCTGGAAATCCGTTGGGCTGGCTTCGTGGGGAACGATCGGATCGTCTCTTCGTCCCGAACGGGGCAACTGCGGGTGTTTGAAACGGATGGCGTGAAGCCGCTCATCAGTCTCGAAGGCTCGCCAGGCCGACCGGCGATCACCCCGGATGGAACCAAGGTCGCACTTTTTACCGGCAATGCTGTTACGCTGGTCGATCCAACTTCCGGCACGATCATTGGAACGCGGTGGGTCGGTCAGCTTCCGCAACACCCGGTCCTGGCCTTCAGCCCCGATGGAAGCAAACTTGCGATTGGTGGGAACGGCAAAGCACTCCTCCTGAACCTGACCACGGGCGATGTTCAGCAGGTGATGCTGCCGAAACTTCACGTCACCGACACCGGGATGTACGACAAACCGTTCGGATGGGTGGGAAACACGTATTTATTTGCGGATGGTCACCTGCACGATCTGCGCTTCCCGGGTTCGGTGTGGGACTATGTCGGGGTGGAACATATGCAGTTTCGTGGAACGCGCATCTGGGCATGCGTGCGCCCCGCAGGCAGTAGCACATCCACACTCGCGGCCTACGATCTGCCGCATCCCCAAGCGCTCGTACAAATCGCTGCGGCCGCTAACCGACCGGATCTGTTCGTCTTCAAGACCGGCGACGGTGTCCGGATTGATGTGTCAGGCGTGCCAGAGAATCGCCGCGATGAAGTGCAAAAAACGCTCGAAGAACGGATCCGTACTCTGGGGTATCACTCCGACCCAGCGGCCCCTGCTGTACTATTTGCGTCGGTGGAGACCGCCGCAACCAAGACCAGCACCAGCTACAGTGGGTTCGATACATACTCATACATGAAAACCCCAGCAGTGCTGCGACTGGTAGTGGACGGTAAGGAACTCTGGTCCGATGCGTGGGCAGTCGAACCGCCATTCTCGATCAAGGTGCCGTTCGGCGCAACCCTGACAGATCACCTCAAGCAATTCACCATCGGTGCGCCAAATTACAAGTTGTTCGCAAACGCTCCTCTTCCCTCCTCCATCCCGAGTCCGCAATCCCCAACTGCACCCTTCGGAACCACCGAGTTGAACGCCGAGCGTCTGAAGGGGCGGCAGATCTGGTAACGTCGGAAACCAAGTTGTAGCGCAATTTCCGGTTGTAGCGGCCAGATGGGACCGCTCACGCTTCCAGTTCATTGCATTTCCCAAAACCCAACCAGATACATCAATTGTTTTTTCACATGGTTGACCCCCATGTGTTGGGCCGATTAAACTGGTGCAAAGCCCCACCTGCCTTTTCTCCCATTCCCCCGGTAACCCGGAGAGCTGCCAAATGGACGTCTTCAGTCGTCGTGAATTCCTGGAACGATCTGCCCTTCTTTCTGCCGCTGCCGCAACCCTCGGCACTGTCTCAACCACACTCGCGGACACCAAGCCGGTTGCAACGCGCGCAGCTTCTGACAAACTGCGGGTTGCCGTGGTCGGGGTCAATGGCCGCGGCATGAGCCACGTCGGAGGCTTCCTGGGGAAAAACAACTGCGAGATCACGACCGTCTGCGATTGTGATGAAGCGGTGATTGGCAAAGCTATGAAGGCCATTGAGGGCAAACAGGGCAAGGCTCCGGCTTACGAGAAGGACATCCGCAAGGTCGTCGAGAACAAGGATATCGACATCGTTTCCATTGCGACGCCAAACCACTGGCACGCACTCATGGCCGTGTGGGCGATGGAAAATGGCAAGGATGTGTACGTTGAAAAGCCAGCCAGTCACAACGTCCGGGAAGGCGCAATCATGCACGCCACCGCCCGGAAGTATAAGCGCATCTGCCAGGTCGGCACGCAGAGCCGGAGCAACCCCGGGATGCGCGATGCCGTCGCATTTGTGCAGAGCGGCAAGATCGGTAAGGTCGATCTCGCCATCGGACTGTGTTACAAGCCACGGGGAAGCATTGGCAAGGTGACGGAAGCAACTGTTCCCCCAGCCACGATGGATTATGACCTTTGGTGCGGCCCGGCACCCAAGACACCGGTGATGCGAGCCAAGCTGCATTACGACTGGCACTGGATCTGGGCCACCGGCAACGGCGACCTCGGTAACCAGGGCGTCCACGAGATGGACAAGGCCCGCTGGGGGCTCGGCAAGAAAACATTGCCGGTCGCCGTCCTCAGTGCGGGTGGGCGGTTCGGCTACACCGACGACGGCGAGACCGCGAACACTCAACTCGCCCTGTTCGACTATCTCGACTCGAAGTTGATCTTCGAGGTTCGCGGCCTGGAAACCAAGGACTACAAGAGTGCGAAAGTCGGCAATATCTGGGTCGGGTCCGAGGGCTCCGTGGTGTGCCCGAGTTACGCCGGTGGTGTCGCCTACGACAAGGACGGCAACAAACTCGCCGAGTTCAAGGGCGGCAGCGATCAGCTTCACTTCGACAACTTCGTCAAAGCTGTGCGCAGTCGGGAGTTCAAGGATCTCAACGCCGATATCGCCGAGGGACACTTGTCGGCCGCGCTGTGCCACCTGGCAAACATCAGCTATCGTACCGGAGGCGAAAGACCGATTGGGCGGGATGCCACCATCACCGACGACAAAAAGACGAATGAATTCTTCGGCACGATGCTCGATCACCTCAAAGCGAACAAAGTGGATACCACGACGGCCATCGGACGAGTCGGATTTATCGTCGTCGATCCGAAGACCCAGACCATCAAGAGCTGCGCATCAACCACGACGCTCGCGCAAGCCAATGCGATGCTCTTCCGCGAATACCGCAAGGGGTTCGAGCTGAGAGAAGTGGTGTAATCGCTTATTTGACGAGCCGGGTTTGGCGAGCCGGGAGCGTTTTTTGACGAGCCGAAGCGTAAGCGACGGGGGTAATCGCGAATCCCCCGTCGCTTACGCTTCCGGCTCGTCAAGAACGCTTCCGGCTCGCCAAAAATCATGAGGTCACCATGCGATTCGTATTGTTCGCGTTCGTCCTCGCGGTGATGCCCGCCTTTGCCGCGGACTTTCCCAAACCGAGTCCGACCAGCTCCGACGAGCCGATCGCCAAACAGTTTTCGTCTGCGAAGGCAGCGGAATACCTGGATGGTGTGGGTGTCGGTTGGACGCGCACCCAGAAGTGCATCTCATGCCACACGAACATGCCGTACCTCACGGCTCGACCACTCCTTCCAGGCGATGTGGGATGGAAGGAAGTTCGCACGTTTCTGGAGAAGGATGTCGAATCGTGGTCGAACGGCAAGAAGCCTCGCGGCGATACCTATGTCGTAGTCACCGCGTTTGCCCTGGCATTCAACGATGCCAAGAAGACCGACAAGCTACACGTCTCGACCCGCGCTGCGCTCGACAAAATGTTCGATGTGCAACTGAAAACTGGTGAATGGGACTGGTTGAAATGCGGCTGGCCGCCACTCGAACACGATGACTATTACGGGGCAACCGTCGCTGCGCTGGCGGTTGGGATTGCCCCGGGCGATTACGCCAGGACCGACAAGGCCAAGGCCGGCATCGAGAAGCTCAAAACATATTTCCAGAAAACCCCTGCCCCTGATCTACACCACACCGCGATGCTCCTCTGGGCTTCGACCAAACTCGAGGGGCTGATGACAGCCGATGAGCAAAAGAAGACCATTACCGCGCTGAAGGCCGAGCAGCACAAGGACGGCGGATGGGCGCTCCCGAGCCTGGGGACGTATAACCGCCGAGATGGGACACCCAACGACCCGAACGCAGCGAGCGATGGGTACGGCACTGGCTTCATCGCCTACGTGTTGCTGCAAGCGAAAGTTTCGCCAGCCGATCCGGCGATTGACAACGCAGTGAAGTGGATGAAGGCGAACCAGCGTGAAAGCGGCCGCTGGTACACACGCTCGCTGAACGACGACAAGGCTCACTACATCGCCGACGCTGGCACCGCCTTCTGCATCCTGGCGATGAATGAAGCGAGCGAGAAAATAGGACGATAGAGTTGGCCCTCACCCCCACGCTTCCGGGGGCGGGGTGAAGCTCTAGCGAAACCCATGGTAGACGGTTACCCAACATACACCGGTGCATTGATACCGGGTATCGCGGCGAAGAACTGAGCATCGGTCGTGGGCCAGCCGCTGGTGGTAAACTGGGAGTCCAGATACCGAGCGGTCTTGCTTCCCATCCCGTTGGTGACGATGAGATCGTCGAGCCCATCTCCTGCAGCATCGGGAACCAAGGCCACCTTGATGCCCGTGTTGTCCACAGTTGCCCAGGCAGTTTGGGTGAAAAGCGGAGCCGGTTGCGAACTGACAGACAACGATGCTCCGCTGTAAACTTTGAACAGGTTCGAGTAGCTTTGGCTTCCAACCACGATATCCGCGTAGCCTCCTGAAGTCAGGTCGCCAACCGCGACGCTGACTGCCCCCGTGTAGTTCGGGAAGGGGTTCAAAGTGCCGATCAACTGAGGCGTTCCCGTGCCCGTCATGATGCTCTCGCCGCTGTACACCTTGACGAGTTGTCCGTGTCCGCCAGCACCAGGACCAACGACCACATCCGCATACCCATCATCGTTCACATCCCCAACGCCGATCCGCACTCCTCCTCCGAAACTCGTTGAGTAGGCCACGAATTGATCCATCACCTTGCCTGTTGCCCCGTTGATGACGGTTACCACGGGCCAACCACCTGCCATGACGCCAACAACGATGTCCGCGTGCCCATCGCCGTTCACATCGCCAACTGCCACATCCAACCCACCACCGAACGCTCCAAGCGGGGTGTAGGTGGAGATCATCTTGCGGGTCGCACCATCGTACACCTGAACCGTACCTGCCAGGGCGGTTCCGCTCGGGCCGCTTGCGACGACGATATCCGGCATCCCATCGCCAGCGACATCACCGAGAGCAACCGAGGCTCCGCCCTTGAAGTTGCTCCCAAACGGATCCCACGAGTAGGATGTGCCGTTCGAGTAGGTCACATGAACTACCGTTGTCGTGCCCGCTGCGGTTGCGGTCACTAGAACCGGCTTCGCAGGAGGTGGTGGTGATACGGGAGGCGAAACCGGTGGGGATACGGGAGGCGAAACCGGCGGGGATACAGGAGGCGAAACCGGCGGGGATACAGGAGGCGAAACGGGTGGTGATACAGGTGGCGAAACCGGCGGTGAAACGGGTGGTGATACAGGTGGTGATACAGGAGGCGAAACCGGTGGTGATACAGGTGGTGACACAATCGGAGTAGAAACTGGAGGCGGTGAAAGCGGAGGAGCTGCGGGGGGTGGAACCGTTGCGCCTGCATTCCATCCCACGTCTTCGAGTGCCGCCTCATCCAGAGCTGTCCAGGTCACCCGAGTTCCAAATTGGAGAACGGGGTCTTCGGAGGCTTGCTGGCCATTGATCGTTAGCCCATTGGCCCATTCGCCAAGGTCAGAAGACGAGGCAAGCGGAACCGGGCCGCCATATACTGCTTCGGAGTGTGTACCGTAAAAGCTCGTTCCCCTCACTTTTTGCATCCACTGCGGCGAAGTACCTGCTCCGAGAACGTGGCCGAGTTCGTGAGTCGCGACCGAGTAAAAGTCGACCTGGTTCGACTGGAGTCCAGCGGGATTGAGTCCGAAATACCAGTTGGCGTTGGTGGCAAACTGGACACTCCCACCCCAGATGCCCCCCCCATCCGCGACAAAGGGGGTCCAATTGCGAGTTTCAACCGTGGTGGCGAAGTTCGAGTATCCGGACCACGAGTAACCTCCGGTGGCACCGTAACCGACTTCTCCACCTCCCATCGAATGTGCGCCTACGTATACGACGATCGTATTCGCGGCGACATTCAGATTCATCACGGTGGTCAGGCCACCCGTCTCGGGACTGAAGAAGCTCGCGGACCAGGTATCCACGCCACTCGGAGCGATTGCGGAGAGATTGGCCGAAATCCGTTCGCCCATCTCTTTCGCCACCTCGTTCATGACCGTCACGGCACCGGGATTGTGCTGGAAGAATCCCGATCCGCCATTCGATAGCAGATCCATCGAGTAATTGACCTGGATCGCGATTGCCGGGACATCGCGTTCTTCGAGAGACTCCAACGCGAGCGGAGTTGTTGTTGGTCGTGTTGTCCTGGAAGAGTGGAACCGGGTGGACATCTGATCCTCAGTGAAGTCCGGACGGTGGCCGCGGGACGGCATGTCAGCCGACCCTTGGGAGCCGTTTCGGTAAGCGTGTTAACGGATGCGACAACCGTCCTGATCCAAGATCAGGGCGGACCATCCCCAGGATCGCTGCGCGGATTTGCGAGCGTGCGGTTGGGAACGGGTTGTACCGATAGGGTCTGGGCGACGGTGGAGGATCCGACACAGACCGGCCGAGTCACTTCAGGTTTTTCGCTAAGCGCTCTCACCGCTCGTTGACGCGATCGGGCGAGTCATGCTTCGCGTGATGCTGGATACCTAGTACGCATTCTGCGGGTGGTGCAAATTGTTGCGGAGGAATTGATTTTCACGATTGGGCTGGTTGTGCGTGGGACAGAAAATCATGGCCCTGTCCGCACTGATTTCTGCGTACAGCACGAGAAATGTATAGCCTTGTGAACATGTTCCCACCGGTGAACGCTGGGGTTTACACTCTTGGAGAGGAGGCATCGCCTTCTCATTTTTCTGCTTTATCTCTTGCCCCTTGCCCCTGATTACTTGCCCCTATTTGAAGCCCCTTGCCCCTGATTACTTGCCCTATTCGAGGTCTCTAACTCAGAAGCCCCTACTCGAAGCTCCTTGCCTAATTTGCACAATCGGCAAGTCCGCCACCCCCGACAACCGGAATCGCGAGAGTTTGCATCAAGTCAGGGAGATCGGATTCCGCTGTGGCGTAGAATCGATGGTTGAAACCCCTTCCATT
>DASZJS010000744.1:0-3644 GCA_035947935.1 Gemmata sp.
CATCCCCGCAACAGAGTAGTTCCGGCGTCCGGCGATTTGCTGGCCGGTTATGGCATCGGTAACAATGACCCCGTTCCAATCTTTCGTCGCAATCAGTTTTCCATCAAGTGAAAAGGTACTCCAATCCGCATCATTTGCACCGAACATTCTCCGAGTGCCAAGCCGTGCGATCGCCCCTTTGGGCAATGGGTCACCAAGAGCATCAAGTGGCTGCGGCGTAGGTTCGACAGCAATAGGGTTTGAGGATTTGGGTGGATCGACCTTCGGAGGATCGGTGGCTGGGCCAGCACGCACAGCCAGGACTGTTCCGATGGCAACAAACATTATCGCTGCTGGCATGAATAATAAAGCAACTCGCAAGCGGTCCTTCGGAATCAGCAGACTTGCCAGCGCGGGTGGAACCTTGCCGCCCATCCCTGACTGAACCATCCTCAACGTGGTCTCTATCAGCGAAGCAGTCACGGGCGGTGGGTGCCCGACTACCAGAACTGGAGCCGCCAAGGGCAGACCGTAGCGAGTGAGCCGCTTACGGAGTCGTTCTTTCCCCCGTTCGAGCCGACCCCGCAGCGCCCCAACCGAGCATCCGACTTGTTGCGCTGCGTTGTCGTAGCTCAATTCCTGGAGGTAGCACAGGACCAGAGGCAAGCGATAGCATTCGGGCAACGCGGCGATCTCCACATCCAGCACCTCACGGACTTCACGCCACGTCATGTCATCGGGTGCGGTGGGTGAAGACCGGTGGGCGGCTTCGCGCGTTCGTCGTCGATGTTCCCCTCGCCGGGTGTTGTTTGCGATTTGAACCGCGGTTGCGTGTAGCCATCCGGCCAGCGATCCCGACCGAGTCAGACGTTGGGCTGAGCGAGCCATGAGCAGAAACGTGACCTGAAAGGCATCCTCCGCAGTAGCTTCTCCGAGAATGTGTCGGCAGGTCCGGAGGACGAGTGGCCCGTTTCGTCGGACGAGTTCAGCGAATGCAGCCTCATCGCGATCGCTTACGTATCGCTGGAGTAGCTCTGTATCGTTTGGTGCCGAGATGTTGTTCGGTATGGCGTCCTGGACGATTCGGAGCAGTTGAGAGGTGGTGGGCATGCGTTGAACCTCCATTGGAGATGTTCTACCCCGTGTCTGTCCACCATTGCACCATTCGGCGCGCGGATTTCAGAAATCGGATTTCCGGCTGATTGAGAGAGGCTGTTTTGAAAATGAGACATGGGGTTGGTTTTGGATTGACCCGCTCACTTTTTGCACGGCTCTGTCCACGCGTGGGCGGACTGTCGGCAGTTCAAGTGGGTTGAGTTGAAGGTGTCGGGACCGTCTGTCATCGATGTCCGCGGTGTCAGTAATCTCACAAGATTGCGATGATGTGTTTTGGCACTATAACGAGGCGTTTTCCATCCCAATCACGGATTCACACAACAGTCTCTGTCAAAAATCGTCATGTGTCACAGCCCCCTTGACACATGATTGATCCAAGAATAATCACTTCAATCATAAACGTACTTATGATGTATATTGGCCGACTGATCGGTTTCTCATCCCCTTTCTGGCCCCTCGGTGACATCATCCGGATGACGAGTCGTCTTGGGAGCAGGTCTGGTCGCCGGGCAGTGCTGTGGCGATGGCGCTCGTTTGGCTGCCAGATCGGGCGAGTACGAGGCAGTAATGCGAAAAGTGACTCCCCGCAATCAGACCCAGACACGAAAAATGCTTGCGAGTGATTCACGTCTGGGTTAGAGTTTTATCAAACCTAAAGAAATCACTGAGTAAGTGGTGCCCAATGGTCGGGTTCTGCAAATCGCCGATATCGACGGCGTGCATCTTCCTCCTATCTCTGTCCAGTTCTGCGTTGGCCGAAGATTGGAAATCGCCGGATGGAAGGATTTCCGTCGCTGTCCCCGACCCAACACGATTTGTACAGGCAATCCTCGCACCAGAGCCTTTGGTGAGTTGGAAATCGATAGATATGAAGCTCTTTATGTTCGTTTTCGAGGAGCCTCAACCAAAGGATGTGAAACTCCAACAATCAGCGGTCATCGAGAACTTCTCTAATGAGTTTATGATGAAGTGGAGAAATGCCGCAATCGTCGATTCATCCAGTGAGCAACGCGGAGGTCACGAAGTTTTCTCCATAACTGGTAAGGGTGAGCAGGGGGAAATCACTATCTACGTGACCAAAATTGTGATGTCAACTGGCGGAAAGGTCTACAAAGCCTTAGTTATGGGTATTGGAATAGACACGCGCACTGATCCGGATGCTACCGCGTTTATTGCCTCCTTCAAACCGCTTTTATTGAAGCAGTCTATACCTAAGCAAGCCGGGACACCACCGCCGTCCGATGATGAACGCTGGGCCAACTATCAGCGAGCTACTGGCGCTTTTGCCTTCTTGGTGTTCATTCTCGTAATAATTGTTTGTGTGATCGTAAAATTGAGCAGAGGTCGCCACACTGATGATTATTACGATGAGCGACCGAGACGAAGGAGGCGTAGACGGGATTATGAAGACGATGAAGAAGAAAGACCCAAGAGGAGACGGCGACGCGAGGAGGATGAGGACGACTAGCCAGACGGATTACATCTCAGTGCAGCACGGGGCGTACTGTGAGGAATTGCCTCAGAATCGCTCTCGTTCAAGATTTCGACAATCGTAATCACAACCTGCGATACCAAACCGTTTGCTTACTCATTCTTGAGCGCGAGAAGTATAGAGGTGTTGTCTCAACTGTTTTCGTTCACATCGATCGCGAAGCGGATTGAGCAGAATCCAACGGGAACAAATTATTACTCATCCTGGTGGACGGCATTCTTCAGCTCGGTAATCGTGACCGTGCGGAGTCGAAGTGGGGCATTGGGATCGCTATCCGAGTTGAGGAACTCGAAGTAGCCGCCCGTCGCTCCCTTCATGTTCACAATAAGGTCTTCCACGCGCCAAACGTCTCCCGTCACTTGTGGCGTAGCGACTTCCCACGCCGCACGCTGATCGGCGGGCTTGAACTTCACAACGAACTTCTTTTCCGCGATTGGTGCCTGATACTCAACCTTTAACCGACAAAGTCCGGTGGAGCATTCGAAGGAAGGCGTGACCAGTATCGCCCCGGCTGGTTTGCGGACGTTGCGGATGCCAAGAGTGGTCTTGCCATCGAACAACTCGACAAAAAAATCTATCTCAGAGTCCATTTTCCCGCATCGTCCCTTCCAGCCTGCAGGTGGCTCACCAGGACCACTCTGGGACAGGATTTTCACCTGATTCCTGCTTGCATCATTGGGGTCCAGCGTCATCCCCAACCGGAGCGTGAAAGGCTTTTGTCCCGCAGCATCGTACTTGTAGATCACCTTCTCGGATCCCCTCGCAACATCAATCGGCGGCGTTCCCTGAACAAGGTTCGGAGCGACATTGGCAGGTGGTTGTTGCTTCTCGGATTGGGTGCTGTTATCCGGCGGTGAGATCCCTGTTTCCGCGTCGGGCTTCTTGTCCCGACCGAACGCCAGCCAGCTCCCAAATCCACCCGCAGCCAGCACAGCTACTGCAACTGCGACGAGGAGTGCGGTTCGGGATCTGTTAATCTTGACGGGCCTGGAATCCGGGCGGTGCGATTCCCGTGTGGTTTGAGCGGATGTCAGTGCCCCAGTGTCTTTGCTGAACT
>DASZJS010000745.1:0-2362 GCA_035947935.1 Gemmata sp.
CCGCGCATCTTCTGGCGAGAGGACACGAAGTTCCATGCCTCCCTCGGTTGGTTCTCCACTTGTATCCATCGTTCCGGCAAGCAGGAGACGTGGCCCTAACCCATGCCCGGAATGGATGGCATCGCGCAACGCCGTAATGAACTCGAACTGCGAACCACAGTCGCGGGCTGTCGTGATACCTCCGGCAAGTTCCCCGACTACCCATTCGGTGGTGAAGGAGTGAAGATGCATGTCCCACAATCCAGGAAGAATCGTCTTACCTGTTACATCCATCGTTTCTGTGTCAGGGAGAAGCTTAATTTCCGAGCGGCGTCCTACCGCGACGATTCGATCACCGTCAAGCACGACCACTGAATCAGATACCACGGGGCGCCCCGTGCCATCCACCAGAGTGCCGCCGATTAAGGCAAGTTGGCGATGGCGTGGCGGGGCAATTCGATCCGCCAGCCGCGCAAATTCAGCTTCATCATCCTCTACCGCCTTCTTGACAAAGAAAGGCAACGCCTCCAGATAGCCATCGCGCACAGCCTGTACAGGCATCGGCACGTCGCTGGAAGCATAATTCGTGATTAGAGCAACCATGCGCTGCTCGCTGTCCATCCACATGGACTCGCGACACCATAGAACTCCTGAGATCGCGTACCGTTTCAGAGAAACCTTTCGGCCAAATACCTCGACCACATCCTTGCCCCGATATCGAATCGCAACACTCCGGTCGGGAAACACACGCAACATTTGCGGGTGTCCCTGAGCAGCCCAGTAGCGGAAGAGGAGAGTGTGCACTGTCGCAGGAAGCGACCCCGTGATGGCGAAGAACTGAGTCGGCGCCTTCTGCCTTTTCGACACTTCTCCTTCTGTTACGACTATGTCTGCTTCGTCGACCGCCACTGCCGTATGTACCCAAGCACCAGACGGCGTGTACCCCATGACCTCAAGCCTCTCGAAACTTCCCTTGTGCACCCGCATGTCGCTCGACATGGACAGGTTGTGACCAGTGAAAGCGTCCGAATACTGAATGATGGAATGCAGCGCAACCGAGTCCCCTTGCCTAGTCATCCGGTAGCTCTCATCGCCCTTGAGCCGCCCGTTGACCACGATTAGCAAGGTTCCCTCATCAACCGTTGGTGCCATTGCTTCTTTGACGACGGTCTGAGCCCGAACTAGCCAGACCCCAGCAAGCAATACACACGACAGCGACAGGATTCCTTTCATGGCAGTTGGCCTCCAGCGTCGAATTGCTTGATAGGCGAGCCGTTCACCGCCGCATCGTAAACGTTTCGTGCCGCCTGGATCACCAGTTCGGGACGCTCTACGTGAATGTCACGAAGCCGACCCCGACATCCCCATCCCGCAAGAAACCAAGGCGGAGTACGCGAAGCTGCAATAGTTCAGGGATCAATCTTGCTGCATGTGCGATTGCTGGGCTCGACTATCGGGATTATTGTCGTAAAAGGAAGTGTTTGGCAAACTCAAGCACCGAATCTCTCAGCGGCGCGAGCCTTCGCTTTTGTGGCTCTTCATCTTCATTCTTCGTCCTCCTTGTTGCGCAACTCAGATCGAGCGCGGGCCGCCATCGCCGACGGCGGCGAAGTGTGATTGACTGCACCGCCAATCCCCCCCTAAGATGGCTCCGCTTGGGTTTCCCCGAAGGCCTGAGCACAGACCCGAGACAACGATGATCGGCACAACGGTTTCTCACTACCGGATTTTGGAATTGTTAGGCGGCGGTGGGATGGGAGTTGTCTACAAAGCGGAAGACACTGCGTTAGGGCGCTTTGTCGCCCTGAAGTTCCTTCCCGAGGACGCTTCGCAGGATCCCCAAGCCCTGGAACGTTTCCGGCGAGAGGCGCGCGCCGCTTCGTCGCTGAACCACCCCAACATTTGCACGATTCACGAGATTGGGCAGCACGAAGGGAGTTTGTTCATCGTCATGGAGTGCCTCAGTGGCCAGACCCTGAAGCACTTGATCCAGCGCAAGCCGCTGGAGTTCGAACTGTTGCTGGGTCTGGGCATTGAAGTGGCCGAAGCGCTCGATGCCGCGCACCGCAAAGGCATCGTGCACCGCGACATCAAGCCGGCGAACATTTTTGTCACCGAGCGCGGCCTCGCCAAGGTCCTCGATTTTGGGCTGGCCAAGATCGCGCGCGCCAGCGAGTCCGCCGTCGGTGACTCGCAAACCCGGGCGGACGTGAGCAACCTGGATCTGACCAACCCTGGAACCGCGGTGGGTACGGTGGCCTACATGTCACCGGAGCAGTTACAAGGGAAGGAACTGGACGGGCGAACCGATCTGTTCTCCTTCGGGGTGGTGCTTTACGAAATGGCCACCGGCGTGGCGCCGTTTCGCGGAGAGACCTCCGCG
>DASZJS010000746.1:0-6350 GCA_035947935.1 Gemmata sp.
CAGGAGTGGTCCCCGGAAGCGGATTGTTCGCCGGGGGCGTGCTGCCTGGAGTGTTTGCTGGAGTGGTGGTTGGCGGGGTAGATCCGCTCTTACTGGTTTCTTGTTGCACTTTGTCGCTAACGATCTGCCCGACTTTTTGGAAAAACTCGGTCGAATCGCCACTGAGTTTTTTGGTATCAACATCCGTCTGGATCTGGAGGTTTCCTTCCGGATTCTTGGTGACATTCATCTTGTACCAACCGAGATACCAGCCACCGGCACCAAGGCCGACCACGAGAATACCAATCAAGGCGAACAAGTTACGCATGGTCCGTCTCCGTTTCCCTGGAGGATAAGACGCCGCAGGGTATCGGCCGTTGGCTTGTGCGGCAAGCCCATCTCCATTGTGGCATCGTGGTCAAGTCTATCCGCCCAAAAACGAGTGCAAGTCCGCTGGCTATCGCGATCTTGCTCTTGGTTGGCGGGGTATGGGAAACGTAGAATGAGATGGGATTATGAAAACTCTTATCGATTGCCACGGTCCACGAGACTTGAACCCGCGGGGTTAACCGGGTAGTCTGGCACGACTCTACCCGACTCTGCGGGGATGGATTGAAGCGGTAGAAACGATTAGAACGATTACAACCTCCCATCCTGTGTCGCACCCCGCAACACCCTATCCCCCCGGCCCCTTCAGAAAGCCGGGTGTGGTTGGGCGGAGCCCATACCCGCGGCCAAAAGCCGCCTGACGGAGGACTCAACCACTCATGGCTAACGCCGCCGCAATACTCGACACGCTGCGTTCTCAACTCGACACCTCCGAGTACAAGAAACTTCACTGGGAGGGGTCGTTCGCGGATTACTTGAACATTGTGCTGGAAACTCCGGGAGTGACCCGCACGGCATACCAGCGGCTGTACGACATGATCCTGTCGCACGGCACCGACGATGTATACGAGAACAAGGACCGCGTCAGCCGGTTCAAGTTCTTCGCGGAGTTCGCGACCAAGCACAGCGACGGGATCTACGGTCTCGACCGTCCGCTCATGCAGCTCGTCAATACGTTCAAGTCTGCCGCGCTTGGATACGGCACCGAGCGGCGTGTGATTCTTCTGCATGGTCCAGTCGGCAGTGCCAAGTCCACCATTGCCCGACTGCTCAAGCGTGGACTGGAAGAATACGCCCGCACCGATGCCGGGATGCTCTACTCGTTCTCCTGGAAAAACCCCGACGGTGGGTGGTCCAAAGATCCCATGCACGGGGAACCACTTCAGTTGATTCCCGAAGAACACCGTGCCGCCCTTCTCTCCGCACTCAACGAACGGTGCAAGAAGCCTTATCTTTACGATGTTCGGATCAAGGGCGACATGAGCCCTTACAGTCGCTACGAGTTCAAAACGCGGCTCGCGAAGTACGATGGCGACTGGCTGCGAATGCTGGAGCAAGAGGTGCGAGTGTATCGACTGGTTCTGTCCGAGAAGGATCGAATCGGCATCGGTACGTTCCAGCCGAAGGACGAGAAAAACCAGGACTCGACCGAACTGACCGGCGACATCAACTACCGCAAAATCGCCGAGTACGGCAGCGATTCTGATCCCCGTGCTTTCAATTTTGATGGTGAGCTTAACATCGCCAACCGCGGCATTGTCGAGTTCATCGAAGTGCTGAAACTCGATGTTGCGTTCCTATACGACCTTCTCGGCGCATCGCAGGAACACAAGATCAAGCCCAAGAAGTTCGCTCAAACAGACATCGACGAAGTCATTCTGGGGCATACAAACGAGCCTGAATATAGACGCTTGCAGAACAACGAGTTCATGGAAGCTCTGCGCGACCGAACGGTGAAAATCGATGTCCCCTACGTCACCCGACTGCGTGATGAAGTGAAGATTTACGAGAAGGATTTCAACAGCGGGAAGGTGAAGGGCAAGCACATCGCCCCGCACACTGTCGAAGTTGCCGCGATGTGGGCGGTTCTCACCCGCCTGGCCCCACCCAAGCACGCCAGCCTGAGCGTCCTTCAGAAGATGAAGCTGTACAACGGAAAGACTCTGCCCGGGTTCACCGAGGACAACGTCATCGAGTTGAAGCGCGATGCCGTGAACGAGGGGATGAACGGGATCAGCCCGCGGTACATTCAGGATAAGATCTCGAACGCTCTCGTGGCCCATCCCGATGAGGACAACATCAACCCGTTCATGGTGATGCACGAACTGGAAGCCGGTTTGCGGCACCACTCACTCATCAAGGATGAGGATCAGTACCGGCATTACAAGGAACTGCTCGCCGTGGTGCGGGAGGAATACGAGGACATTGTGAAAAACGAAGTTCAGCGCGCGATCGCGGCCGATGAAGATGCCCTGATGCGGTTGTGCGGCAACTACATCGACAACGTCCGCTCCTACACACTGCGCGAAAAGGTGCGAAACAAGTTCACGGGGGCGAACGAAGATCCGGATGAGCGGCTGATGCGCTCGGTCGAGGAGAAGATCGATATTCCGGAAGGCCGCAAGGACGACTTCCGCCGGGAAATCATGAATTACATCGGTGCCCTAGCCATCGATGGCAAGCGATTCGATTACAAGACCAACGAGCGTCTCCAGAAGGCACTTGAACTCAAACTGTTCGAGGACCAGAAGGACACGATCAAGCTGAGTTCGCTGGTGTCCAACGTGGTGGACAAAGCAACGCAGGAGAAAATCGATGTGGTGAAGAGTCGCCTGATTCGCAACTACGGATACAATGAATCGAGCGCGACCGATGTGCTGAACTTCGTGGCGAGCATCTTCGCCCGGGGACAGACCAAAAAGTAGGGATGAAGGATGAGGGATGAGGGATGAAATAAGTAAAGCCATAAGTGTATTTTGTCTTATTTCATCCCTCATCTCTCATCCCTCATCCTACCCAAGAACAGCCCCGTCGGGGGCGAGACGGGTGGGGGCCTGACCGACTTGAAGGTGTGAACCTGGTCAGGTCCGGAAGGAAGCAGCCATAAGCTCTAGAGAGTGCGGCTCAGGGCACCCCCATCCGTTCCGCCCCTGGCGGTAAGACACGAAGCCCACTCAATGGCTTATCGAGTGGGCTTCTCTGTTTCTCTGATGAATGTCTGTGCAAAGGCGGCGAAGTTACTCATCGCAATTCATCCCTGCGAGGATTCTCACGTGACCCACTTGTTAATTTAATATTTGTTAATATATTTTCTATATTGTTGGAATTATATTCCTTATTTCAAAATTAACTTCGTGAATTGACCGATTCTGCAAAACAAAGCCAAACGTATAAATCTGTGTGGAAGTTCTTGTCGGAGTTATATTTGTGGAATGAGTAAATTATGAAAAGTGGTCGAAAACAGCCTACTTTTTCGACGTGCTTTTTTGGCTACTTTTGCTTCAGAGATGTTCTGTTTACCTGCCTTGAGTCGGCGATTCCAACCACGTTGCTCTTGAATGCGGCGGCATTCGAGATGGTGAACGCGACGGGTTAACCCAGCCGGAAATCTGATGGAGATTTCCCGCAGCTGCCCGCATGGTGATGGATGGCTTCATCGGCTGCTGCGGGTTTATCTTTACATCGGGAAGCTTTGAAGGCACTACAAGCGACTTCGGACCAAATGCCAGATCTACTTCGGCCTTGAATAACGGTTCTTCCTTGCCCCCAGATCCCACCGCGCCTGCGCCAGCCTCATCCATTCCCTCAAGGTTGACGAGTTTCACAGGCACGCCCGATGGATCGCCTCCGATGCCCATGAGATAGAAGAGGACAAACACCAGTACCGCTCCCACGAGAACGTGAATGAGGATCGCCGACACAAGCGAAAGGGGAAACTCCAGCCGCTTGTTATACTTCTCATCGAAGCTTTCTTCGTGCGGCCCTTCCATCAGTGCGGAAGACTCGTGCGACTTTCGGTTATCTCTGGGGTTCAGAGCAACGGGGGCAGACATGGTGCAGCCTCACGGGGGAGGATGTGATTCTAGCCCCTACAACGTATCTCATGTCTGACCGGTTGGGAATCACAATCAGGTGATTGTGTTGTCAGCACAGCCCAAACGCTTTTGCTTTTCGCTATGTGTCGCGGGTGGGAAAATACGGGTTGTTCCTGGCCCGATCTTCTGCTGACCCGATCCCGAACCTTCTGTCGGTCGTATACTACCCGAGTTCGTCGATTTCCCCGAATTACCCTAGGAGTCCTGCGGATGTTGCACATGATCCGGCTTGTGGTTGGAGCGACAGCGCTTTTGCTGGGCGAAGTTGATCTCGCCCAACCTGGAAATGAATATTTCCCTCTCAAGCAAAAAACGAAATGGACCTACAAGGTTCTGGACCAGACCGTCGAGGTCGTGGTCAATGGCACCGAAAAGTTCAACAACGAGGAGTGCACCAAGGTCGATACTCTCGTGAACGGCAAGGTAGTCGCGTCGGAGCTGTACTCGGTCAAGCCCGATGGCGTCTACCGGGTCAAAGTCAAAGACGACAAAATCGAGCCGCCCGTGAGGGTGTTCGCGATCCCTGCGAAGAAAGATTTTGAATGGGAGATCAAGAGCAAAGTCGGCAACCAGAGCGTCTCGGGGAAATTTAAGGTCAAGGACATTAGCGAGAAGGTGACGACTCCTGGAGGCACCACCTATGAGGCGGTTCTGGTCGAAGGTAACGACATGGAAATAGCCGGAACGAAAACAACAGTGAAAACGTGGTACGCCAAGGGCGTGGGTGTCGTGAAATTGGAGTTCAAAATCCAGGATGCGGTGTCGACTCTGGAACTCACAAAGTTCGAGGAGGGGAAATAGCGGGATCGGCGGCAAACGGCATGGAAGAGAGGATTCATCGTATAGAACGCAGAGAGGCAGTAGAGTGGAGATGAGACAACACGATGGGTATGGGTAGAATAGATCTTTGTTGTGTTCATCCTGGCTTCTCTCTGTTTTCCTCAGCGTTCTTTGCGATCTCTGCGGTGAATCCTTTTCTTCGTGGTGAACATAGCCATGTCTTCTTTCTCGGATCGCCTCGCTGAAGCTGTTCGCCGGAAGGGACCGCTTTGCGTGGGGCTCGACCCGCGCTGGGACATGCTCCCACGCGATTTCCGGGAAACTACTCTCATCAGCCGCAATGATCAACTCCGCCGCTGTGCCCAACTGACAACCACATTCTGCCGCGAGGCATTGCAGCTCGTCGAACCCTTCACCGGGGTGGTCAAGGTTCAGGCAGCATTTTTCGAGTTGCTCGGACCCCAAGGGGCGATCGCTCTTTCCCAGGTGATGCAGACTGCACGGGATCTGGGGTATGTCGTCATTCTGGATGCCAAGCGGGGCGACATTGCCAGTACGGCGACCGCTTACGCGGACGCTGCTTTCGGGGGGTGTACGATCGATGGGGACATCTTTCCGATCTGGAATGCCGATGCCCTGACAATCAACCCGTATCTTGGTCGCGATGCTGTCGAGCCATTCCTGGTCGCCGCGAAGGCCACAAACCGCGGCGTTTTCGTACTTGTGCGGACCAGCAATGCGGGCTCAGGGCTGTTTCAGGATCTCGTATGCAATGGACAACCGCTCTACCGACACGTCGCGGCAGCGGTGGCAGACTGGAATGCCCCCACAATCGGGACGTGTGGCCTTGGCGACATTGGAGCGGTGGTCGGGGCAACACATCCGCGAGAGCTTGCAGAGTTGCGGGCTGCGTTGCCGAATGTCTGGCTTCTTGTCCCAGGTTACGGGGCACAAGGAGGTGCAGCGGCGGATGTGAAGGCCGCTTATAGACACGATGGGTTGGGAGCGATCATAAACAGTTCGCGAGGAGTCGTGTTTCCGTTCAACCCCGATGATCCAGAGTGGAAGGCGAAGATTATTGCGGCAGCAAGTAAAGCTGCGAAGGAGTTGAAAGCGTAAGGTTTCCCAACGTTCGCCACAGGAAACCTCAGCAGGTCAGTTTACTTTGCTGGTGGTGGTTGGATGATAACGTACTTTATCCGTGAATCGTCATCCGTTACCTTGCTGGACGGGATAGATTTGTCCCGCACGAGGATAACGTTCACGAGAGTGCCCTTGGTCAGGTCAGACATTGAGGCCGCGTAGTTGGGAACGCCAACGGGAAGCTTCAACGCATCTTTTTCTTTCTGTGTGTAAGCCACCTTCTTACCCTTATCATCGAGCTTCGGAGGCAGAACCAGCGTTCGGACGAGCGATTCGGGTAAGAAGGTAAAATCGTATTCCTTCGACATCGGAACTGCCGTCGGAGGAGCTTTGGGATTGGCTCCTGGCTTCAGCATCGTCCAGGATACCTTAACAGTGAGCTTCTTCTCCTCGGCCTTGACGACCTCTCCCGTCACGTCTTTCACAAAGGTGTACTTGGAAAAATCTGGAGCCTTCGTGGGGATA
>DASZJS010000747.1:0-9682 GCA_035947935.1 Gemmata sp.
CAAAGCAGGGAAAACGCGGTTCCGGGACGTCACTCTTGAGTCGGGGTTCGGCAAACTGCCTGGCCCGGGGGTGGGGGTGGTGTGCGCGGACTTTAACGGGGATGGATGGCCGGATGTCTTCGTTGCCAACGATGCCAGGCCAAACCGTCTCTGGATCAACAAGCACGATGGCACTTTCGTCGACGAAGCGGTAAACCGGGGCACAGCGCTGAATGCGATGGGCAAGGCGTGGGCCGGCATGGGAGTAGCCGTTGGAGATCTGAACGATGACGGTCAACTCGCGATCCTCGTCAGCCACCTTGGGATCGAAACCAACACACTCTGGGTTCAAGAACCACGGGGAATGTTCCGGGACAAGACCATGGCCTCCGGCCTGGCGACCGGAGCGTGGCGAGGAACCGGATGGGGCATCGTGCTAGCTGATTTCGACCACGATGGTCGTTTGGATTCGGTCGTGGTGAATGGCAGAGTCAATCGTGGACCAGACGCAAACCCCGCCCTCGGTGCGTTCTGGAGCCCTTATTCCGAACGGAACCAACTGTTCGCAGGAATTGGTCCCGGACGCTTCCAGGACCGATCGGGCGATGAGCCAGCCCTGTGCGGAACGCCGAACGTCGCACGGGGTCTGGCCGTCGGAGACATCGATGGGGATGGAGGACTCGACCTCGTGGTTACGACCGTTGGAGGCCGTGCCCGGGTGTATCGGAACATCTGTCCAAACCGTGGGCACTGGCTTCTCGTCCGCTGCATCGATCCCGCGCTTGGCGGTCGGGACGCCCTGGGAAGTGAGGTAGTAGTTATCGCTGGAGGGGTGCGGCGATTACGACTTGCAGATGCTGGTGGAAGCTTCTTGTCAAGTTCTGATGCCCGAGCACATTTTGGCCTCGGCACCACCGGTGCGGTGGATGGGGTTGAGGTCCGCTGGCCCGATGGATCACTGGAGAGGTTCCCGGGCAGCCCGGCCAACGTCCAACTCACCCTTCGCAAAGGGAGTGGGCAGCCAGCACCCCGATGATCTGCCGACCTGAATCCCCGCGATCCGGAGACCGTCTAGCAATATTCAACTTCTATTGTCTTCCTGAAACGAGTTGTTCGATGCGCAGGGCGTTGGTCATCGGAGGCATTGCAGCTGCAGCGGTAGCCACTGCTACGGTTTGGTGGTGGATGCACCCAAGTATACCACCCAAGATGCCGCCGGAAGTGACGATCGACGACTCGGTCTTGGCTGGCGTCATCGACAAACTTCGGGCCAATGTGATGGCACAACCCCAGGATCCTGCAGCCTGGGGACAACTGGGGCAAACGCTCATCGCGAACGGAATCCTGGAACCAGCCGGGGAGTGTTTCCGTGAAGCCGGCCGACTCGCTCCCCAAGATCCCAGATGGCCCTACCTCGAAGGAGTTAGCCTGCTCCTTCGGGATCCGGTCGCGGCCATCCCCTGTTGGCAGAGAGCGGCAGAATGTCCAGGAGATGATGAACGAACCTTGATTGCCCGGCTCCGATGGGGTGAAGTTCTCCTGGCAAACGACCGCCAAAACGAGGCTGAAAGCGCATTTCGTGGGATTCTGGACCACCACCCCGACAACATCCGGGCGCACTTCGGTCTTGGCTTACTCGCAAGCGCCCGCAACGACCCCAAAAGCGGCATCGAGCATCTCCTGAAGTGCATCGAACACCCTGCCGCTCGACGGAAGGCACGTTCTGTCCTCGCCAAACTTTACACCAGCCAAGGGAAAAACACGGAGGCAGCCGAATTTGCCCGTCACGTCGAGGATTTACCGCCCGATCAGGAGTGGCCCGACCCAATCCTGGAAGAAACGATTTCTTGCGTCGTCGGTCGAGAAAGTTTGTTTCTTCAGGCCGAGAAACAACTGCAACAGGGGGATTCCCGACAGGCCATTCTGTTGTTCGAGGAGGTGATCCATCGGTATCCCGACGAAGCCCGGGCGCATGTGAAACTCGGGATGATCCTCACTGATATAGGTGAGTACCGTTATGCCGAGGAGGTTCTCCGAACTGGGCTTCGGGTTGCACCCGATATGGTGCAGGGACATTATTTCCTGACGGCCGTCCTGTACAACCAGGCCGAACGGGCAGGATTGACAAGTTCCACAGGGAAAGAAAAGTTGCAGGAAGCAGTTGTCTCGGCACGGAAGACAATCTCGCTCAAGTCCGATCATGGGTTTGCTCACATCTACCTCGGTCTCGCCTTGAAACACCTCGGGCAGAAATCGGAAGCGATCGCGGCCCTTCGCGAAGCAGTTCACTGCACTCCCGAAGCCACCGACCCCCACCTCCACCTTGGGCAGGCATTGTGGGAGGAGGGACAGGTGAAAGAAGGTCTCGCGGAACTTGAGATTGCTGCCCGGATTGCGAGTCCAAACGATAAACGGCCGCAGGCTGCACTGGATCGAGTGCGGAAGACCGGTACGAAGCCAGACCGTGAGAAATGAGACGATGAGAACCAGATCGGACTTACATTCCGATGAAGTCCAAAGGCAATTCCCAGCATTTTTGCAATTGGAGGCCGTCAAAGCGGCCATTAAGATGATGAGCGACTGACACGTCCCACAGTTCACTTGAGACCCTCCGCATGACCTCGACCTGGTCTCCATTCCCGACCTGGTCCCTGTTACTGGTCGCCGCATGTGCGGTTTTGAGCGGGGTTGTCCCGGGATGCGGTGAGCCCCAATCGGGGTCTCCAGTCGAGCCGTCGAAGACCGATGCCCCTATCTGGTTTGAAGATGTCACCGACCGCGTCGGAGTTGATTTCACCATCGACACCGGGCCGACCGACACCTACTTCATGCCCCAACTCGTCGGTTCCGGGTGTGCAGCGTATGACCTCGATGGCGACGGCCGGCTGGATCTGCTGTTCCTCACCAACGGTGGGCCACACTCGACGTCGAAAAACAAGCTCTACCGACAGCGGCCGGATGGCACGTTCGAGGATGTGTCCGCCGGGTCCGGGCTTGACTTCGCCGGGTACAACATGGGCATTGCGATCGGCGACTTCGACAACGACGGCAAGCCGGATGTCCTGATCACCCAGTACACTGGCGTCCGGCTGTTCCGCAATCTGGGCGGCATGAAGTTTCAGGATGTGACCGAGGCAGCCGGAATTCGCAACCCCCTCTGGGGTGCATCGGCCTGCTTTCTCGACTACGACCGGGATGGCCGATTGGACCTCTTCATCAGCAACTACATTGACTACGACCCAGCCTGGGACTGTACTGCACCCGGCGGTGGCAAGGACTACTGCGCTCCATCAGTATTCGCCGGGACGTGCAGCAAGTTGTTCCACAATCTCGGACCGGGACCCGGGGGAGCGACCCGGTTCGAGGATGTCTCGCTTGCCTCCGGCATCGCCCGGATCCCCGGCCCCGGGCTCGGGGTGACTGTCGCCGACTTCGATGGCGATGGCTGGCCAGACATCTTCGTCGCCAACGACGGCAAGCCGAACCGCCTGTGGATAAATCAGCGGGACGGAACATTCAAGGAGGAGGCAATCTCACGCGGGATTGCCTACACGATGAACGGGAAGGCATATGCCGGGATGGGGATCGCCATTGGGGATGCACACAACGACGGCTTACTGGATCTGTACGTCACCCACCTGACCGCCGAAATGAACACGTTCTGGAAGCAGGGACCACGGGGCCACTTCCGGGACGAGACGAATAACTGGGGCGGGGCTGCAACCGCATGGCGGGGCACCGGGTTCGGGGCCGTCATGGCCGACTTTGACCTCGATGGGTTCCAGGACATCGCCATCGTCAACGGTCGGGTTTCAAAGGGGGAACGACGTCCAGCACTGGGGTTGCCGGCGTTCTGGGAGCCGTATGCCGAGCGGAACCAGATACTCGCTAACGATGGGGGACGGCGGTTCCGCGACATTTCTCCCCAAAACGACCCCTTCTGCGGGACGCCAAACATCGGCCGCGGGCTGGCCTGCGCGGACCTGGATGGGGATGGAGCCCCGGATCTGGTCATGACCGCCGTTGGAGGTCGGTCGCGGGTGTACCGCAACGTCTGCCCGAACCGCGGCCACTGGCTGAAGGTCCGATGCGTCGATCCGAAACTAAACCGGGATGCCGATGGGGCTGAGGTGACCGTGTTCAAGGGGGATCTGCGGTGGTTTCGGGTTCTTTGTTCGGCCGTCAGCTATCTGTCGAGCAACCCTCCCATCGCACTTTTTGGTCTCGGGCCAGCAGATGCAGTCGACCGCATTGAGGTGAAGTGGCCCGACGGTACACGCGAGGTGTTCCCCGGGGGCTCCACCGACCGGCCAATCGAGCTACGGAAGGGCTCCGGCCGAGTCTTATGAGCCAGTGTCGGTTAATCCTCTCTGGAACCTGCCATGTCCGATCTTCCCGCCCCCCAAATCACATCTGTCGCTCGAAGTTGGCGACCCCGTGGTCGGGTGCGAGTCTGGATCGCAGTGGGTACACTCCTTATCGTGGTGGGCGGCTGTCTATGGTGGTACGTCACACGATCGCGGCTGCCACAGCCACCTGAGATCACGACCACCGACGGCGCAGACCCGGCGGTCGTTGCGGCAGTGGAGAAGGCCCGTCAGGGGGTTCTGGCTAACCCGAAGTCGGCCGCCAACTGGGGCGAACTCGGAATGGTGTTCGGAGCCCACGGGTTTGACTCTGAGGCCGAGTTGTGTCTCGCTGAGGCCCAGCGACTTGACCCAGTCGATCCCCGGTGGCCGTACCTACGCGGGCTTGCCGCCACGGTCCACGCCCCTGACCGGTCCGTTCCGCTGCTGAAGCAGGCCATCGAACTGTTGATGCGGACCAAAGAACGGAAGTCGAAGGATACGGATGCCCTGTTCACCGCCAAGCTGCAACTTGCCGAGATCCTGTTGGACCAGCACCAGACGGATGAGGCCGAGGCTCTCTTCCGGGAGGGGGTTGCCAAGACCCCCCTCAGCCCACGGGCTCAGTTCGGGCTCGCGCAGGTTGCGCTGATCCGCGGCGACCGGAAGACTGCCCGCGAATTACTCACGGATCTCGCCCAAAACCCGTTCACCCGCAAACGGGCTGCGATTCTTCTTGCCGCGCTCAGCCGGGAGGACAGCGACCTCGTGGCCGCCACAGGGTACGAGGAGTCGGTGCGCCTGCTCCCGGAGGATCCACCGTGGCCTGATCCATACTTACTCCAGCTTCGCTCGCGGGAGGTCGGTCTGCAGGGAGTACTGCGGGATGCGCAGACTTTATCCGCTGCCGGGCAGCATCGCAGGGCTGTGGAGCTGTTGCTCCCCTTGATCCAGGATAACCCGAATCCAAACCCTCGGATCCTGGTGTCCACCGGGATCACCCTGGGGAAGCTCAGGGAGTACGCCCAGGCGAAGGAACTGTTCCAGGAATGCCTGCGACGCGAGCCTGAGCACTCCCAGGCCCGCCACTTCCTCGCCGTGATGCTCTTCGAGGAGGCCAGCCAACTCGATCCCGGCGAGAAGGAGAAGGCCCGGTTGCTACTCCGTGAGGCGGCCGAATCGGCGGCCAAGGCAGTCGAGTTGAAGCCAGATCACGGCATGGCCTGGCTTTACCTCGGCCGGGCGCGGTTGGGGCTTGGTGAGACCCGCGGGGCCATCGAAGCACTCCAACAGGCGGTAGCCTGTCGACCGGAGTTCGCCGACCCGCATCTCTACTTGGCCGAGGCTCTTGCTGCGGATGGCAGGACTGACGAGGCTATCCGCCACGCCAGGAACGCGGAGAAGTTGGCTCGGCCTGATGATGCCCGGCCGCGTCAGCTTCTCGAACGACTCACCAGCAAGGGAGTAAGCGGGAAATGAGTGGACGGCTGGGATCGAGGGGCCGACGAGCCGGGTAGGAAGACAGTCCGTTCTATTGGTAAATCATTTCCCGCTCCCTGCTTTCGCGAACAGATTCGCAACCGGCACACCCTTGCCGTCCTCGGTCGCGTAGAATGGCCGCTTCTCGACCTCGAATGACGTCCTGGACGATATGCCCATCGCCGCGAAGATGGTTGCGTGAAGGTCGCGAATGCTCACGGGGTTCTCGATCGTTACCAGCGGTCGCTCGGCTGCTGTCTTGCCGTAGAGGAACCCCTTCTTCATGCCGCCACCGAACATCAGCACCGAACCGGACCCGGTGAAGTGTCGATGCAGCCCGTAATGGACCTTTTCCTTCAGCACATCCGTCTTGGCTCGCGACTGATCCTGGGCCGTGCTGCCCGGCACACCCTCGATCATCATGTCCCGGCTGAACTCGCTCGCCAGCACAACCAAGGTGCGGTCGAGCAGACCCTTCTGTTCCAGATCGAGGATCAACTGCGCGATTGGCCGGTCGATCTCCTTCTTCATCCGGGCGTAGGTTTCGTGCCCGTTTTCGTGTGTATCCCAGTGCAGGAACGGAACGTATTCGGTCGTCACCTCAATGAATCTCGCTCCGGCCTCGGTCAAGCGGCGAGCCAGCAGGCAACCGAGCCCGAAACGACCCGTGTTGTACTTGTCGTAACTCTCCTTCGCTTCCTTGGTGAGATCGAAGGCATCCCGCTCCTTGCTCGTCAGTAGACGATGGGCGTTCTCGATCGATCGCAGCATCGATTCGTGGTGGTGATCGCTGGCCATCTCACCCACGGGGCTTTGCTTGAGCAATTCCCGGTACTTCGCGTGTCGATCCGCAAACCTCTCCGGTGTCATTCCCTTCGGAGGGCGCACCGAATCCGCTGCTGAATCGGGGAAGGGCAGGTTGAACGGCCCGTACTCGGTGCCGAAAAATCCCCCAGTGGTGAACGCTTTCAGTTCCTCCTGCTCACCAACCCCTTCGAGTCGCTGACCGATGTTGATGAACGGTGGAATCGCCGGGTTACGCGGCCCCAGAACGCGAGCCAACCACGATCCGATGTGCGGGCAGGCAACGGTTTGCGGTGGGACATAGCCCGTGTGCCAGTGATATTGGTGTCGCGAGTGCAGAATGTTCCCAAGATCGGCCACGACGTGCGACCGGATCAAAGTGCCCCGATCCATCACCTTGGCGACATTCTCAAGCCCCTCGGTGAGCTTGATGTTGTCCACAACCGAGTCGATCGCGGGGAATGTCGAGAGGATCTTGTCGACCTTCACTCCGACCTCGAAGGGTGTGTATCGCTTCGGATCAAAGGTATCGGGAGCGCCCATCCCGCCGGCCATCCAGAGAAGGATGCAGGTATCGGCGGTCGGCTTGGGGTGCAGAACCGGCTCTGCGGCAACGACCACCCTAGGTGAACCCGAAGCGATCGTGGCTAGACCGGCAGCAGTCATGCTCTCAAGGAAATCGCGGCGAGAGAGTGAAGCGGACATCGGCAGACCCGTGAGATTAAACGGCAAGACCCGTTCAGTTTGTTTTGCACTGCACGAGTCTATTTTCAAGAGTTGAATGGTGCGACACAAGAGGCTGTTGGAAATGAGAGTTGGTTTCCAGGGGTTGCGTTCTACCCCCGGAAACCTCGCCAAGTCCAAATGGGCATCACCGCTTGGCTGGATCGGTCTGACTCTTCGGCTCGGGCTTCTCCCCACCACCGATGTCTTTGACCTTCCCCATGAAGATGGTGTGTTCCGCCTCGGTAGCGAGGACGATTATCTCATTGGTCGTTGGAAGGGCAAGGATGCGCAAGCTTGGTTCATTTTGGGAGAGTGCCTTTGCAATCGCCTCCGCGGTGCCAGCCGGAACCGAATATTTGCGAAGGATGGGTTCGCCACCCTTCTTCACGGGTGGCTTCCACAACTCCATCACGGTGATGGCATCTGGTGCCGCACCCTTCGCTGTTACCAGTAAACCGTATTCCCGGACAGAGAAGGAACACCCGTTGTTGTCAGAAAACAACTGAAACCAAGCTCCAACCGGTAACTCTTCTCCCTCACTTGTGATTTCGAGTTTGAGTCCATAATTCCGGACAGGCACATCCAGACCGGCATCTTTCTTGAACACCTCCAGAGCCTTGTCGAACGTCACCTGTTCTCCTTTGGATCCAAGTTTCACTGGTTTATCGAGCGCAGCGCGAATTCGATCCGGGATTGGCCCCTTCGTAACTTGTTTTTCTTTCATGCTCTGGGCAAACCACTTCAGTGCAGCCTCCGCTGCTGCCGGGTCATTGGAAAGCGTTGCATCCCGGAACCCACTAATCGCACCCACTTCCTTGTGCATACCACCGGTGATCAGTTTCAGTTCCATCTCGGCCTTGGCGAGAGCGCTTTTGGCAGATTCCAGTTTACTACGCTCCAAATCCACCTCCTCCTGCGGGATAGCGGCCGCCTTGACCAGACTTTGCATGGTTTCCAACTTCCGGGTATGTACAGCAACTTGGCCTTTCAGTTCCTGGATGGTGGCGTTCAAGGTCAGCACTTTGAGAACCACCGCTTGCTTGGCCTTGGCCATTTCCGCTTCCGCGAGTTGTATCTTCGCCTGCGCCACTTTCACATCCGGATCGTTCGCCAACGCGGCATGAACCAGGGCATCTGCCGGATCGGTTTGTTTTGTGCCTCCACCACCACCCTTTCCGGGTAGTCCAGGCTGCGGTGAGGTAACCACAGCCTCCTTGGCCTTCGGTGGGGGTTGAGAAGGCTGTTGTGCGGAAGCTGCAAAAACCAGCAGACCGAGTGCGAAAAATGTACTAACTATCAGCTTTCGATACATTTGATTTCTCCTTGAATACCGCGTTTTTGAGAGAGGTCAACAACCACGAATCGTCCGGATTGATCGACAACGCGACATCACCAGCCCGGACGAGAAACACTCGATAACATCTTGCGGCGTTCGGATAATCCTGATCGCGGAGGAACGCATCGCCAGCTAGCTTGTAAAGCCTGGCCGCGGCCTTCGGATCATCCTCCTGCTCGGCTTGTAACTCGGTTTCCGATCCGGAATGTTGGCGAGTGATTTCCTGCATTCCCGATGAACCACTCTCCACAGGAGTGGGCACCGGAACGATCACAGGCACGAACACAACTTCCGGTTGTGGCACAGACACGACCTCAATCTGCGGCGATGGTCGAGCCAGCCAGCCGGTCAAACCACCAACGAGAAACACGCCAGCAATCGCCCCAATTCGGACGCCCCTGCGAACCCATCGCTGACGAATCAAGCGAGCCTCGGTTTGCCGGAGGAGATTCTCACGGAGTCCGGTTGGATATTGGCCCGGCTTTGGAGTCAGTATCTCGTTGAGATCGTCGTTTGGGTCAATCATGGGACTTCTCGTAAGCTTCGCGAAACGCCTGTCGGGCACGGGTCAGGAGCGATTCCACGGCCTTGGGTGAGTCGTTCCGCGCAGCCGCAATTTGCTCGACCGTCATCTGGTTCAGGTATTTTGCTCGCAATAATACCTCGTAATGGTCGGGGAGAGCTGCCAGCGCTGCCGCAACACGTTCCGCCTTTTCGATTGCGACGGGATCTGCACGCGGAGTTGAGGGATCGTCGTTTGGGTTCAGCGGACGAGAACGCTTCTGCTCGCGGCGACGAGCACGGATGGTATTTCGAGCAGCATTCGCGGCGATACCACAGAGCCAACCGAAGAATGGCCCTTTGCCCGGATCGAACGCCCGGAGTCTGCGGACGGCTGTGAGCCACACTTCCTGAATCACATCATCCGCCAGATCCTGAAGTCCACCGCAACGCCACCGCGCGTACTCAGCAAGTCTGTCGAAGTACGCTGTGTACCATGCCCGCCACGCTT
>DASZJS010000748.1:0-15900 GCA_035947935.1 Gemmata sp.
CTCCGTACCCGATCAGCGGCAAGCTCAGGTGAGCGAGTGGAGCAAGGTCGCCGGAAGCTCCGACGCTCCCCCGACTCGGAACCACCGGGAGAAGATTCAGCCGGTCGAAATCGAGAAGCCGTCGAAAAGTCGGCAGCGATACGCCGGAGTATCCCAGCCCAAGCCCGTGAATCTTGAGACGGAGCATCAGCCGCGTGATTTCGGGCGAAACGGGTACACCGACACCAACCGC
Source organism: Gemmata sp. (assembly GCA_035947935.1). GTDB lineage: Bacteria > Planctomycetota > Planctomycetia > Gemmatales > Gemmataceae > Gemmata. Next base: position 233 of record DASZJS010000748.1, read on the forward strand.
ATGACTGAAAAGGAGGTTCCGCTGGAGTTGCCCGAGTTGGTCATCGTTAACTCGCTTATTGGCGAGTGCCCCGAACCCCGTGTTGATGCCATAGTGAGCCTGTCCATCGGCAAGCGAAGCTTCAACCCGTACACGGCTCGCCTCCACTTCAGCGGTATCGGCTCGAAAGTGCTGCATCGATGCCGCAAGATCGGGGTGAAGGTTTCGTATTGTGATGCGAGGAGGCTGCATGGTGGGAGAGGGTGTTGTTGGCTCGATACCGGTTCCAGAGCGGAACTATCGTACGTTATTCTAAGAGTGGTTTCGTAGGGTGGGTCGAGGCTTTGCCAGCCCCACCAGTACCAGATAGACGAAGATGGTGGGCCTCGCAAAGCCTCGACCCACCCTACAAATCCGGGTAAGTCTTGTAGGGGTGGGTCGAGGCGTGCGCAGCACGTCGAGGCCCACCAATAACACAAATACGAAGAAGGTGGGCCTTGTCCTGCTTCGCAGGTCTCGACCCACCCTACAAAACAAGAGCAAGTATTTCCAGTGACGTGGTTGGCGGTTTGCTTTTGCTCTCAGAGCTTTTTGTAATGGGAATTCGGGTTAGCTTGCTCTGACAGGTTCCGGCTGGGAAGCTTCTCCCCCGTGGCCATTGGGTGGCCGCGAACACTGCGGGCAACTGGCCGCGTGCGACTTACAAATGGACTTGAGCAGGTCGGTGAGTTGGGATCGGTCGTCCTTGAACGGGGCAACGAGCGGATCGCCTTGATTGATCAGATAGGAAGCTACCATGAACGCTCACTGGTAGTCGTGCTGACCGGGATCGTACACTTCGCCATGTATCGGACATTTCTTCAGCAGGCCGGTTCGAAGAGCAACGAGAATTGCACTTCCACGAAGCTGGTCAGTCAGGTTTCCGCCCTTTTGTCCTTCGGGCATCGCTCCCCTCCCGTGGGTGAGTGAAACCACCGGGGCGGGTCGCGTTCACCGGAACGACGGGCCAGGATGGGGGCAGCTCTTCAAGGGAATGCTAAGTGTAGTATATCTGCCCCAGGTGTGAAATGATCCCGAAATCTTCGGAATCGTTGCCTTTAAGAAGCCTGGATCGGCTATCATGACCCTTGCGACGGGCATCCCCCGTCTTGGCTGCGAACGCTGCCCTTTCCATACATGGTGTCGTTGTTCCGATTTCTTCCCTCGCATCCTCTTTTGAGATGGCTTCGCCTGTGTTCGCGTCTGGCCGCGGTTCTCTGCTGAGTTCCGTAGGGCTTTGTCTTACGTTTGGAGAAGCTGGGGAAACTTGACCACTCTACTCCGATCCGATCGTTGCGCTGGCACTGGGTCGGATTCGCCGCAGGGGCATCCTTGGGTTAGACCCAGTCGCTCGCATCTGGCCATCGCGACCGTTCATTTATCCAGCAAAGTGGGTATCGAGGTAGTCATCGCCGATCCCACGACAACTGCGCCGCTTCTCGATCACACCACAGGTCTGTCACAGGGATGCGACGACCGGTTGACCGGCCCATGAACCTCTTCGGCCGGAACGTTGCCATGGGACAGATACTTACAGTCACGGAGCCTGGGATGCACTTTCTTATCATCGATTCCCGCTATGGCACCCCCATCTATGTTTTTCTTGAGATAGATCCTCGTGGAGCGGAAGCATACCCCGGGCTGGCGGTTAGGGAGGTCGCCATCGAGTTTGCACCAACCACCGACCGGGCGGGGCGGCGATCCGCGATTGGTCGCGACCCTCATCAACTGAATCGGTTCCAGGAGTTCATCTCGGATGGAGCCACTGCCAAAGCAGGGTTCATCCTCATCGAACCTCGATACGTGGGGCCAACCTGGGAAGCATACACTCGGGAATTCCGACCGCAGGGAGAGAAGCCGACCAAGTCTCATCGGTCGGCTCCGGCTGGGAAAGCCACGGCTGGTAAGTAAAGTGGAACGCCGAACATCAGAAACACGAAATACGGAACGGAAGAAACCTAAACCGGGCGTGGTTTAGGTTTCTTCCGTTCTGCGTTTCACGCTCGAATTTCAGTACACCCGCACGATTTTCGGCGTCGATTCCGTGACATTTCCCTTCTCATCGGCCGTGAGGAAGAAACTGTGCGCGATGCGGGTCGAAACCGGATCGCTCCCGATTTGCACGTTGACCCGGTAATAGTCTCCCCAGAGACGCACGGCCGAAACCCGGAAGAGGTTCGCCGGGCAACCGAGGATGTTGATGACGGATGCGGAGACCGCAGCAGCAGTTTGCTCGGCCCGCTTCTTTTTCGAGACCGCTTCCTCATCCGGTTTGGCCGGAGGCGGGTTCGGCATCGTTGATCCCTTTCTCACTGTTCGAGGTGGCGTGGTTCAATGAGGTAGCTTTAGGATAACAGGTTTTGCCTGGAGTGTAGCCTCTGACACAACCCTAAACCCACTGTCACCCAACTTGGAACCATGCCTTCGGGGTACGGCGGCAGGCAGGGGAAAATCCACCTGCGACAAGGATTCAGGCTCCCGCTGGGCGTCAGCTTCCGCGGCGTCCAACTTCTGGAGCGGAGGTCAGGATAGCAACCAGTTCTACCTCCAATTTGAGCGATTGTCCACTTCGAGGATGGTTCGTGTCGATGACCACCACTTCCTTGTGAACCTCCAACACATTGACCCGACGAGTCCGGCCGCCGCTTAACCGCATGGACACTCGCCGACCGGCCGCCAGATTCTCGTCTGCTGGGAATCGGGCGCGATCGACACGAAAGACCCGGGTCGCGTCGGGCAGACCGTAGGCTTCTTCGGCGGGGACGGTGACCGCGATTGTCTGACCCTCGGCAAGGCCCACCAACCCTGAGCCTAGTCCCGGAAGCTGGGGATGGGCGGTGCCAACGGTTAATTCCAGGGGCGCGTCTCCCCGAACTCGGGATGAACGGCTTGAACCGTCCGCAAATCTTTTTGTGTAGTGAGCCTGAACCCGGTCACCGATTTGACTCGTTCGCATCGAACTCTCCTCACATGGAAACGAGAGAAATTGAGCCCTGTTCAATTGCTCGCATTTTCCGTTTGAAAGGGTTTGGGAATCGTGTCTCGACCGAACCACCATGTAGCTTCTTCTTTCTCACACCAACCGCAACCCACGATCCGGCAGCGACATGGGCGCTGACCCGTGAGAGCAGTTGGGACCAAACCGAATAGAGATCAAGAAGCGACAGCAACCTTTCCTTGGGGAAGGCGGATCTTCCAGGCCAGCCCGATGAGGGCCAGGAACCGGATGATGTAATAGCTGACATCCACTTGCCACCACCGCAGGCCATGCCGTGCCGAGGTCGGGAATGCGTGATGGTTGTTGTGCCACCCCTCTCCCATTGCCAGCACGCCGAATAGGAAATTGTTCCGGCTGTGATCCTTCTCCGGGTACGGCTGCTTGCCCCACAGGTGACAAACCGAGTTCACGCTCCACGTGACATGGTGGACCAGAAACACGCGTACCAGCCCACCCCAGACGAATCCGAACAAAGCTCCGCTCCAAGTTCCACTCAGCACGCCACCCAGAACCGCCGGAACCACCAGCCCGAGAATGATCCAGAGTGGGAACAAAGCACTCACAACCCGGACAGATGGGATCTGGGAGAGATCCTTGACGTATCGATCCAGATCCGCCGGATCGGACTTAAACAGCCATCCGAGATGAGCATGCCAGAAACCCCGAAGAAAACCCCAAAACCCCTGCCCACCATGAAGTGGTGAGTGCGGATCGTCGGGGGTATCGCTGTGTTGGTGGTGCCGCCGGTGCATTGCCGCCCACTTTAGCACCGATCCCTCAGCCGCCATCGACCCGAGCGCACCCAGGATGAACCGAACGACCCGGTTGGTCTCGAAGCTCTTGTGGGTAAACAGCCGATGGAATCCAACGGTCACTCCCAAGGCAGTCAGCAGATACATCCCGAGCAGGAGTCCGAAATCGACCCATTTGAACCCCCACCCCCAGAGAAGGAAAGGGGCTCCCACGATGCCCACAAACGGTACGATGACCGCAGTCAAGGTGGCGAGGCGAACAATCAGGGTTGCTCGATCCTGCGACTTGGCGGGGATATTGGGTGTTAGTGAACCCACAGCGGGAAGTGAATCAGGAGTCTGTGAAGGAATTGGCACTCGGAAACTCTTTGGTCCAGCCCGTTCGTACGGTGACGGGCTTGTGGAATCGGCCAGGACACGCGGCAGGCACACACGCGTACAGGACACTACTGATTGGACATCGACAGCGCGGAAAATGGCTCAATATTTCCGAGCGATTGCCCACATCAATCCGTCACCCGGAACAACTCAGGCGCGGCGATGGAGTCGCAGACCGAGCCGGAGGCACGCGGCCTGCCATGCCCGGTCTTCCGTTCCGCACCACGGCCCCAGATCCCTCCGTTGACCCACGGCAGGTACGCACACGACCCGGCACTGAGGTCTGTCGGTTCGAGGGTTCGTCCGAGACTCGACCCGGGCAGTCGGTCGATGGCCCAATACCATCTCGCGATCCGTCCTCATCGTCGGTTCGGTCAATCCGCAGCTATCGTCCATCGTTCCCTCGGGTCTGAGTGCGGCGATCTGCTTCCGAGTCATCGAGTCCGCAGCGGTTCGTGCGGAGTGGTCGCCGACAGAACGGAGGTTTCGGATGAAATCTCCTCATTCAGGTGTTGCGGAAACCGCAGCGACACCTGCCTCGCTTGCTTCCCGACAAATCGTCAGGAGTGTGTCCAGGCGGGTGGTGGTGAAGATTTGGAACACCTGGGCGTTCAGGTTGAACAGAGTCAATCGACCACCGGCCGACTGAAGCCGCTTGTGAAGGTTGATGAGTGTGCCCAGTTCGACGCTATTGAGATATTTGACGTTGATGAAGTTGAGCAGCAGATGATGGTCCCCCGACTCAGTCGAGAAATCGCCCAGTTCGCGTGCGAGGACGTTCTGCCCATCGCGCATATCGTCGGTAAAGGTGAGGATCGTTATGTTTCCACCCTGTTCAATCTTCGGCGATGTGTGCGATGTGGGCATACTCATCGGGCTTCCTGGAGCGGGACAGGAGGGTAAGAACCGCAACCGAGCGTCGAATCGCTCTCACCCTGAACTTGGAACGGTGAGGTACGCCCCACTGCTCCGTGATCCTCACGAGCCCACTCGTGGGACAGACCCTGATGGATCACTGCTGGGGCATGGTGGCCGCTTTCTTCATCGCCTTGATGCGACGTGCTTCCTTCCGTCGCCGGGCCTCGCAGGGTTTCTCGTAGTATTCGTGGGCTCGTAATTCGCTCTTCATTCCGCTCCGCTCGATCAGCTTCTTGAACCGTCGCAGGGCAAGCCCAATCGGCTCCCGCTCGTGAACTCGCATCCGCAACCCCATTCCGATCTCCTTGAGTATTGGGCCCATGCAGGTGGACCCGGTTCGTACAAGTCTCTTACAATACACAATATACGACACCAACTCGCTTGCCGATGCCTCAGACCGTCGCGACAGGTTCCGGCTCAGGAGGGGTATATGCCTCCTTGACCATCACGATGAAGAATGTGCCTGGCTTCCTTTCCTTCATTTCGATGAGCTTGGCATCCGCTCCGGCCCGGTCCTTGTACTCGAACATTGCGACTCGCTTCATCCCGTTGTCGCAAACCGCCCAACGTGCAAACATTCGGGGTGGAACCTTTACCGCTTTCTTCCTCGCGCGGGGCTTGGCGGGAGCCTTTTCCTTCGCCGGTTTTGCCGCTGCTGCCTTCCGTGTGCGGGTCTTCTTGACCTTTGTCTTTGGAGTTTCGTCGTCGCCATCATCCGCGGTGTCGTCAGTGGTCTCGTCTGATTGTTCGATTTCTTCGGCTTTGTCGTGTTGGTCGCGCATTGCGCGACGACTCAAGACTCGCGAAGCCATGGAGTTCTCTCGTGGTGTGAGGAGTAGCGCGGAGAAAGCCGGATGGAAACCGGTGGATGGACATCTCAGCGCTTGCGGGGGTTATAACACCCGCTCCGCACGCTTGATGTCGCCCCATCCAGGAGTTGACGCTGGTGGAGGTGGGAGGCACCAGGAATGTAGAGCACTGTAGCTTATCTTACCCACAATCGGAACGAATGACCACCCCGGATCGACGGATCGTTGGTCAAAACTTCACGATGCGCGCGGCCAAACCCGGATCGTGCTGCCCCGAGCCGGTCTTTACACTTCACGCCGTTCTCTGGCACAATCCGCCTTTGTATTCATCGCATCCGGCAAGGAGACTGACCGTGGGGTTTCCATTCTGGCTCACGAAGCTACTGATCCGTACCCGATTGGCCCGGTTTACACCTCGCGCCCGACGACTAACCGATGGCGGCACCTCATTCCTCCGATATTACTCCGACCATGTCCTTGCTGCTCCGGTCGAGGACTTGCTCGACCCAGCGGTTGTCCCCGACCCTCCAGGCCCGAACATCATCGACCTGAATCCGCCCGCGCTGCGCATTGAGTCTGGAGTAAGCCTCGGGCGGTTCACGACCGACCGATGGGGAACCTCACCCGCGCAGGGCTTGCCGGAACTCCGGGAAGCGATCGCCGCGAGGTATCAGCGGTTCGATGGCCGAACGGTAAACCCGGAAACGGACATCCACATCACCCACGGCGCGACCGGCGCATTCGCCGCCGCTCTCGATGCACTGGTGAACCCCGGAGATCGGGTGGTTCTCTTCGATCCGTGTTCGCCCCTGTTCGGACTCGGGGTAAAATCCCGTCGAGCAACGATTCGTTGGGTGGCGACATGGACCGAGGAAGGACGATGCCGGTTCCTGACCGCCAACTTCGAGAAAGCCATGCGCGGCGCGAAGCTGCTTGTCCTCGCGAATCCCGGAAACCCCACAGGTGGGTGCCTGAGTGATGAGGATCTCGAATACATCGCGTGGATCGCCGCGGCTTACGATGTGCTGATCTACGCGGATGAATCGTTTGGCCGATTCCGATACGGCGATCGTGGGAAATCGCTGGGTGTGCTTGCGGGTGCGGATCGACGCATCTTCACGTCTGGATCGATGACGCAGGAGTTCGGACTGGGTGCGTTACGGGTTGGTTGGCTGACGGGTCCGCGACACCTCATCCGGGCATGTGGGCTGATTGCTAATCTTAATGCCCCGTTCGTGCCGGTTGTGTGCCAGCAGGCGGCAGTGCGGGCGATGACTGAACCGGATACCGCGTTTGCATCAACGCTCGACCGACTTCGCGGCAAGCGGGATTACACAATCGATCGCCTGCGGGGAATGGGATTGGAACCGGATCGTCCTGCGGGTGGGTTTTTCGCGTGGGTGCCTGTGGCGGGCCTTGGACTGGATGGACGCACCTTTGCGGAGCGGCTTTTCCGGGAGCAACAGGTGCAGGTTGGCCCGGGCTGTGCGTTCGGGCCGGGTGGAAGCGGACACATCCGAATCAGCTTCGCTGCAGATGATGGCCGCCTCCGCGAAGGTCTCGCCCGGATGGAGGTTTTCATCGAGCGATTGAAGAATCCCGCGCCAATAGCACCAACACCCACGGAAACTGAGCCTGTAGCCGAGGAACCCACCGAACCGACTGTAGAATCCGCCAACCGCCCGAAACCCACCTTCAGCCGGGTGTGAGGTCAATTCTCTCTTAGGCGAGCTAGGAGCGTGAGCGACTGGAGTAAAAAGAACTCCAGTCGCTCACGCTTCTGGCTCGCCAAAAACACACATGCCAACACTGTGCCAGGGAGGTCACCCATGACGCCGCTCTTGACTATCGATACCGTGCGCGAGTGGGTTGGAGACTTTGAGATCGGCAAGGGTCGGCCGTACTCCGAAGGTGCGGCAATCGCGGGCTGTCTCTGTCAGGGCGACACCTTGCGTGCGAGCGTGAAAGGTTCGCGGGTGCGGCCATACCGCGTCGAAGTACAAACGGCCCACGGAACTATTGCGGGCGCGCACTGTACATGTCCAGTCGGCAGCGAGGGTATCGGCAATTCGGCCAGATGTAAGCACGTCGCTGCGGTTCTGCTGGCCTATGTCGAATCTCCCAATCGGTTCATCCACTGCGAGGACATCCTGGCCAATTTGGCCACCCGCGAGAAACCGGAACTCATTGCACTCGTGCTGCAATTGCTTCAGCGAGCACCGGAGCTGGAACCGCTCCTCGCGGCTCCATTGCCGGGCATCGCCTCATCGACAGCCGCACCGCCAGACTTCTACTTCTGGCAAGCGATGGAACGGATTCGTGGCGTGAACCTGGCAAACGACTGGGCAGAAGACGAGATCGCGGAAGGATTGGCTGAACTTCTGGCAACGGGAGATGATTTCCAAACACACGGACAACAGGAACAGGCCCACGCAGTCTTTGCCGGAGTGGCGGCAGCACTGGCGCAGGAACTCTCGCCCGAACAACGGGAGTGCGTGCTGGAGAAATTGCCGGACGCTCTCAAACGGTCGATCGCGCCCCAGGCGATGGGCGATCCAATTGAGCCACCGTTTTGAAGCAGTGGCAAGTAATTAGGGGCAAGAGTTCTTCTGGCTCGCCCCTTGCCCCTAATTACTTCTTCTCTCTACGTACTCGCCCGCAACGATTCTCCGAGGCGGATGAGTCCCTCTTCGATGGAGATTTTCGGCTCATAACCCAGATCGCGTTTCGCTGCGGAGATGTCGTACCAGTGCGCAGTGGACATTTGATTGGCCACAAATCGCGTCATCGGTGGTTCGCCCGGGAGGCGGAACAGCCAGTACATCCATTCCAATACCCGGCCGGCCAGCCGGGCCTTCCACGCCGAAACTGTTCGGGTCCGCGGCGGTAACCCGGCAGCAGCCAAAATGCGGTCAATGAACGACCACAGTTCCACCGGCTCATCGTTCGAGATGAAATAGACTTTCCCGGCCACTGGCGAACCGACATCGAGCTTGTCGCCAGCCAGGATGTGAGCATCCGCGACGTTGTCGATGTAAGTCGCATCCACCTTGATCGGTCGGGAGCCGATGCGGCGAAGTTTTCCGGTTCGCGCTCGGGTCAGGAGGCGAGGAATCAAGTGGGGATCACTCGGACCCCAGATCAGGTGGGGACGCAGAGCGACCGTGGCGAACTCGGGGCCGTTGGCGGCAAGAACAGCCTTCTCAGCCGCAGCCTTGGTTGCCGGATAATAGGCATCGAAGTGCCTGGAGTACGGAAGCGATTCGTTCCCATTTTCGATATCGCCGCCACCGTGAACCACGCTGGGAGTTGAGGTGTAGACCAGTTTCCGGATGCCGTGTTTCTTGCACGCAGCAATCACGTTTTCGGTGCCAGTGACATTCGTGCTGAAGTAGTCCGCATATCGGCCCCACACTCCGGCTTTTGCGGCGCTATGGAAGACAATATCGCACCCGATGACCGCCCGTTCCACCGCCTCGGGGTCGGCAAGGTCGCCAAGTGACTGCTCGACACCGAGTTCATCGAGCCACGGATACGCAGAACGGGTGAGCGATCGGACGGCATCGCCGCGGTGTTGGAGTAGTCGGACGACCGCCCCACCGAGGAACCCACCGCCACCGGTGACCAGAGCTTTCATCGAGGTGGCTCCGGCTTCCAGTGTTTCCCCAGTTTCTTATCCGCCCACACGGCAAGTTTCTCGCGGAAGATCTTGGAATTATGACGCACATCCACGGGAAAGCCGGGGTGAAAAAGGAACGTCTCGATTGCCCGGGTGTGCGGTCGGCTGTTGGCGGTCTGCGTAAGCGTGTTCTGGATTGTGAGCGCATCACTCGCTCGTGGGAGTTGCCCACCTTCGAGTTCCACACACAAGACCGGGTACGTCACACCACCCCGCATCACACCAACCAGTGCTGTTCGGAATACGCCGGGCAGTATGTTAAAGATCGGTTCAACCATATCGGTAAAAAGTGTCCCCGATGGAGTTTCGACGCGGTGCGATTTACGCCCGCAGAACCACAAGCGCCCCCGATCATCGAGGTAACCCACATCGCCCATCCGATGCAGAATATCCCCGGATTGGGGATCGCGAATCTTTGCCTGTTTCGTGGCGTCCGGGCGGTTGTAGTAGCGTCGCGTCACAACTGGCCCACGAACCACGAATTCGCCCACCTCACCCTGCGGCAGTCGCAGCGATTCGTCCCACTCCGGTATCGGCTGATCGGTGATGTGAATCACATGAACTTCCATTCCGACCACTGGCCGACCAACGCACACACCTTTGCCCTGTTCCGTCAGTTGCTGCGTTTCTCCCAGAATCTCCCGGCTGCCGATATTCGCCACCGGCAAAGCCTCTGTTGCACCATACGGAGTAAAAACCTCGGCCGACTCCGGCAACAGCTTGACGAATTTCTCGATCGCCGAAGCCGAAGCGGGTGCTCCCGCGGAGATGACTCGGCGCAGTGTGGCGAGCGGCGGACTGTTCGTTAATCGCCGAATCACTGCCGGAGAGCCGAACATATTCGTGACGCCGAACTGCCGGATTTGTGCGATTGCCTTCTGTGGGTCAATCTGTGCGGGACGGGTTGGGTTCATGTCGGGGATGATGCAGGTCATCCCGAGAGCGGGGCCGAACAGGGCGAATAGCGGGAAGGTGCAGAGATCGATTTCGCCCGGCTCGATCCCATAGGTCGCTTTCAGGATGTCCACCTGCGCTGCGAAATTGCCGTGTGTGTACACAGCGCCTTTCGCAACGCCCGTGCTGCCGCTGGTGAACAGGATTGCCGCGGGTTCATCGCGGGCTACGTCCGGAATGAGGTAAGCTCCGTGCGATTTGCGAGCTTTGCGAAGATGTGCCAACGATGTGTTGCAGAAGAATCGCCACCGACCAGCATTCGCGGTTGTTCGGATGGTCTTTCGCCCCCACCTCAACACGCGGCGAGCAAGCTGAGCCCTGGTGATGCCGATGAAGGCTTCCGGTTCCGCTTCGGCCAGGCATTTCCCCAGGTTCCACACACCCATTCCGGGGTCAATTAGAACTGGTATGGCAGCAATCTTGAACAGGGCGAATGTGATGGCGAAGAAGTCGGGCGATGGCGGCACCATGAGGGCTGTCCGGGTGCCCCTTGCGATACCGAGTGCAGCAAGCCCGTGAGCAATTACATCGACATCGTTATTCAGTTCTGCAAACGTAATGGGAATGTGTTCGGACTCACCTTCGGACTTCACGCCGCGGCGAGGGAAGTAGATAGCCACTTGTGCCGGGTGATCCGCAGCCATTCGGACGAGGTGCGTAGCGACGTTGAGGGGAGAGTCTGACACTCCGCGTTCCTCGGTGGCCGGACTCAACGGATTGGATGCTTCGTCAAGAACTCCCGCACGTTCATGATAACCTGATCCGTAGCATCTTCGAGTAAGTAGTGTCCACAGTCGGGCCAGGTATGGGTTTCTGCATGGGGGAAGTGGCGCTGCCATTCCGCTAGGAAGTGTCGGTCGAAAACGAAATCCTTCATTCCCCAAAGCAAGAGCGTCGGCACATCCCGGAACTTTACCAGCGACGCCGCGGTGTCTCGCACGATGTCGTATCCCTCGTCCATCTCGCCAAGGGGAATCGTCTGCACGAACTTGAGCACTGCAATCCGATGCTCGGGCGTATCGTAAGGTCGCATGAGCATTTCGCGCACTTCGGGCGATAGCTTATGGCGTTTCACGCACCATCGGGCTGCCAGTCGGCAGAAGGCGTTCTTCTTCAGAATCAACCATGCTCCCAGCCGGGTATTGCGGCCGAGCCACAGGGAAAACGGAAACCGCTTCGTTTTTGGCAGTGGAAACGCCCCGGTGTTGGAAGCGATGATCCGCTTGATTCGCTCCGGGTGTCGGGTAGCGAACCCCATTCCGATCATCCCACCCCAGTCGTGGAGGACAAGCGTGATGTTCGAGGTCACTCCGACACGATCGAGAAGGGCTTCGAGGTCATCGATGCGGGATTTCAGCGAGTAGTCGTAGCGGGATTCCGGCGGTTTGTCCGACATCCCACAGCCGATATGATCGGGCACAATACAGCGGTGGGATTCTCGCAGCGCGAGTACGAGATTGCGGTAATAGAAGCTCCAGGTGGGATTGCCGTGGAGCATCACGATGGGATCGCCGCGACCTTCATCGAGATAATGCAGACGACCGGCAGGGCGATCGAAAAAGTGCCCTGTGAATGGGTAGAGCGGACTTATTGATGCGGACTTCGCGGGAAGTGTGTTATCCAGCGTGTTCGTGGTCATGAGTAGGATGCCGACGTTGCCGACGTATACTTTGTGGGATGGAACGAGACTTTGGTTTTCAGCCTGAAGGGCTGGGATAACATAGCCCAGGGCAACGCCCTGGGATAGAGGATCAAACAACCATATGCACCCTGAAGGGGTGCGACTTTTTCAACTACGGGCAGCTCGTTGTCCCAGCCCTTCAGGCTGGATTATCAAACTGCCATAAGACCCAGGGCGTTGCCCTGGGCTATGTTATCCCAGCCCTTCAGGCTGAAAACCACCACGTTAGTCACCTGCCTCAGGTGCAGCTCCGGGTTCGGCCTGCCTTTTGTCAGTTTGTGGCCCAATGCAGGTCCGCTACATCGCCAAGCTGATTCCCGACCACCTCGCAATCGAACCACTCCGCGTTACGAAACTCCTCGCGGAACTCGGTTGGAATGGACAGTTCAGTGCCACTCGTGATCGTGCAGAACCCACGTAGCGTCCGCCCTGTACTCAACCGGATGATGACCTGCCGCTTGGTGTTCGCCGCCACACCGCACGTTGCCACCACCTGAGCGGGGATGTTGAACAACCGGAAATCCCGATCCCGACCAACCAAGGAGTGCCGCCAAGAGCGGTCGTCTATCACTCTTGTCGCGGCCATTCGCCTACCCCCATTGTCGCAGTTATTTTCATTTCAAATTCGCGTTGATAGACCATTTCTTGCCGTCCGAGGTGAATATCTCGTACACATGACCCCTTTTTATTTCAGTGCCCGCTTTGCTCTCAAAGGTGTGAATGACGTTGAACTCGTAGAACTTCAGTGATGGGGCATCGTTTTTCGCGAACGATCGCCCCGATGTAATCTCGAACCTTTGAAGCTTAGGTTTGTAAGGAACATATTCCATTATTGCGCCAAAATTCGAGAACCGATCGATCTCAGGATGCTTCTGCTTTAACGACTCCTCGCTATCCCCGAATTGCCATGATTCCAAAGCAATTCTGAGTTTTTCCTTTGCAGTTCCCTCATCCGTAGTAGCGCTCACCGAAGTTGGAGGATCGATTTTGGGTGGCGCTGACTTTCCGTCTGTCGGTTCGGTACCGCGATGACAGCCAATAATGCCGAAAATGAGGCACGCATAAAGAAAAAACCGAGACTCCAGCGAGAAAAGTTGTGTCATCTCGTGCCTCTCGCGGCCGAAAGCGGTTCATTTAACACCGCGCCGACTATCTGGCCATTAGTAGATTTTCGGGCCGCTTTTTGAGGGCTTTTCGATGTAATTCGTCAATCCGAAGCACTGAAACTGCTTTGCGGAGTTGGGGGAATTCGACCAAACCATGAAAATCGGCCGGAAACGCGATTATTGGCAGACACATGAGCATGTCAAAATCTGCGAATGTCCAGGTATAGAACTCCAATCATTCCCCCGGCTCGCCTAAAACAAAGACTACCACTCCAGCCCAAGCATGAGGCAGTTCAGGCCGCTGCCGATGCCCAGGAATCCAACTCGATTACCGGGTTGGAGGAACTCGCGTTCCTCCGCCAGAGCCGCAGTGAGTGGAAGCGACACGGTGCCCATGTTCCCGAGAAACTCGAACGTGCTGAATTCTTTCTCGCGGGGAATGCCAAGAGCCTTCAACACGGCATCGCGATGCCCGGCCCCGACCTGATGGCAGATCACCTTGTCGAGTTGATCGGTGCCCCAACCAATCTTGCCGAGGAATTTTTTCCAGGTCCGCATCCCGAGTTCCACGCCGTACTTCAGCACTTCGCCAGCGTGCGTTTCCATGAATGGAACCATGACATGCCGGAGGCCGAAGTCGATGCTCCTCTGAACGATTGCCTTGGCCTGGTGGCCAAACACCTTCTCGACTGTGTGAACGGTGGCTGGCAGGAGAGATTGCATTCCCCATCGGCAGAGGGCGTGATATTGCAGGTCGCTCTGGGTCACCCCACCAAGAAGCTTTCGCCTTTTCTCCTGGGAAAGTTCCTCGTTCGTCACTAGCACAGCGACCGCTCCCGATCCGCCCGTGAGCGTTGCCACCGATTCCCGGAATAGATCGATCGACTTGGATCGAACCATCCGATCGATCACGTTTTCGTTTATCTCACGAGCGGTCTCGGCCGAAACCACGAGACCTGCTCGCGCTTGCCCGAGTTCGATCCGATTGGCAATGTCCACAATCCCATTCAACACGCCCAGGCAGGCATTGCTGAGATCGTACACGGCGGCATCGGAGCTCAATTGAAGTTCGTGGGCCACGGCACAGGCCGTCGCGGGCTCGAATTGTTCCCGGCACACTCCCGCGTAAATCAGCACATCCACATCGTTGGCAGTCAGATCGCTTGCGGCGAGTGCCTTCCGTGCAGCGGCTGTTGCTCCGTGTGAGATAGGGTATCCCGGTTCCCACCATCGCCGCTCGTTGATGCCGGTGAGCAACTCCAGTTGCCCCGGACTCATGTTGAGTGCCTCATACACCGGAGCCAGTCGGGATTCCAACTCAGCGGTGGATACCACCACCGGCGGGAGTTCGTACCCGATGGCTTCGATGTGTACTTGATTGTATTTCATGCGAATGAAAACGAGTCGGGCGATGGCAGGTTGGAGCCCACAACAGCCAAGGTAGGCGTCTGTGCTGCTCTACTGTAGGCTAAAGTCCGTCATCTGGTAGATGACACGACCGTCCACGGTCAAGAATCCGTCCGCAGACAACCGACGATTGTGGTCATCAGCCGCCGTAACTTCAAGTACAACCGTAACTTCTTTGTCTCCGGGGAGAACCTGACCGCGGTAAATCCAGTTGTGGGGAGCGTTCAGAGCAACCGTCTGCCAGGCTAGCTTCTCATTTCCCCATCGTTGCCAGGCAACGAATTTGAGCAGTTGCAAGAACGATTCCAGCCCAAGCGAGCCCGGCCAGACGGGATCCTGGTAGAAATGGGCCTGGAAGAACCAGAATGAGGGATCCACGGTAATTTTCCCGACCACCAATCCCAGGCGGCGTTTGCCGCCATCCGGGATGTAGGCATCAATCCGGTCCACCATTCGGAGCATTGGATTGGGAAAAGGCGGGGCGTGGGGAAGAATGGACTGTTCCGCACGGGCTCGTTCGGCATCGGTTGGCCAGGGAACCTTCGCTTCGCGAAGGCCAACCTGGTTTGCCAATGCTTGCTTCGAGAAGAAGCCGAAGTAAGTAGTTCCCGTGTAGATATCCCCTCGCGAGTCGGTCACACGCAAGTCGTAGTGCTGAATAATCATCCCGGCGGAGTTGGATACTCCGGTCATCTTCGCAGTGGCAGTGAGAGTGCCGGAATCCGGAGTCACGGATCGAAACTGCGTTGCCTTCCCACCAAGATTGCGGAACGACAGGTCTTCGGGACTCGTGAGGGCAGACCCACAATACGCGGCCAGCCATCCGCACGGTTGGAGCGCGATTTCCAGCAGCACGGCAAACGGCATGTTTTCGCAGCGGTTGGAACTGAAGTACCAGGCATTCACGGGCACATCATATTGAGCTTCGCACGCCGCTCCGGCTTTCATGACAAATGGTTCGCCGGTAA
>DASZJS010000749.1:0-9330 GCA_035947935.1 Gemmata sp.
AACCGGATATAAAGGGGATGATTCGATTCCAGACCCTGGAAGTTCTTGCATAGAACGTATATTCCGTCGGGATGGGAAAGATGCTTACTGTGGGGGAAGGTGGGCGGGTTCGAGAAGCTGGTGTGCGAAAATGGCGCAGACGTTGTTCAAATCGGGGTGTGCTTTTCGACTTGCCGAACCAGAAAAACAGGCTGTGCGAATCGGTTCGCCATCAATTATCCACTGAGCTGAATGGAACTGCTCGATACACTCACTTTGTGCGATGACAACACTGCGCCTGTGAGCAAACAGGAAGTGGAAGCATTATCTTGATTGGCCAGTCTCAGTGCAACGAGGGTGTGCTGCGAATGTTTGCCGACCCCGCAATCCTCCCGGTAGTGGGCGTCGTCTTCCTGGCCACTCTGGTTCGGTCCACGTTTGGGTTCGGCGAAGCCCTCGTCGCCGTCCCGCTGCTCGCTCTCCTCATCCCGATCCAAGTCGCTGTTCCCCTTGCAACTCTTCTCTCGATATCCGTTGCCGGGTTCATCCTCGCTCAGGACTGGCGAAAGGTCCACGCCCGCAGTGCCTGGTGGCTGATTCTCCCCACCCTGGTTGGCATCCCTATCGGCCTCCTCATATTGACGATGGGTTCTCCGTCTGTGGTCAAGGCGGTCATGGGCACAATTATCATCGGTTTCTCCGGCTACTGCCTGCTCTGGCAACGGAAGCTGCATTTGTCGGACGACAGGTTCGCGTGGGCGTTCGGATTCGGGGCCGGGGTTCTCGGTGGCGCATATGGAATGAATGGGCCTCCGCTGGTGGTCTACGGCACCCTCCGCGGCTGGACTCCGGAACACTTCCGGGCCACCTTACAGGGCTACTTTCTACCAGCCAGCGTGGTCGGCATGATCGGATTCTGGGCGATGGGATTATGGGTGCCCGACGTGACGAAGTACTACTTTCTGTCGCTCGCACCAGCGGTGATCGCGATTGTCATCGGCAGAGCCGCCAACCGACGGATACGGGCCGATGCGTTTGTCCGCTTTCTTCATTTGGGGCTGATCGGAATTGGGTTACTCCTGGTGTTCCAATCGCTGTGAGCAACGCAAGCCACGACCACAAATCGTTTATCCTTTACCAGATGAGAAGGACGACTTGATACCAACTCCTAATAGCGAAACGAGATCAACCGGGATTGCAGCCCAGCGCAAATCCCGTCATTCTGAATCTACTCGTCTTGTTTTTACGGGACACCATATCTCGATCGGGGGTTCTGTGGACCTCTTCGACAGCCTGCGGGATCAGAACCGTTCTTGGGCTCGTCCGCTTGCCGCCCGGATGCGCCCACGAACTTTGGATGAATACGTTGGACAGGATCATTTCCTCGGGCCGGGGAAACTCCTTCGCCGCATGTTGCTTGCCGATCGGCTGACATCGCTGATCTTCTATGGGCCTCCGGGAACGGGCAAGACCGCCCTCGCACACGTCATCGCCAACCATACGAAAAGCCGCTTCAAGCCCCTGAACGCGGTAGCTGCCGGCATCAAGGATGTACGCGATATCCTGAGCGAAGCGCGCCAACATCTGGAAGACCTGGGCGAGCGGACAATCCTGTTTCTCGATGAGATTCACCGCTTCAATCGCGCCCAGCAGGATGTTCTCCTGCCGGATGTGGAGGAGGGGATCATCATCCTGATCGGAGCGACCACCCAGAACCCATTCTTCGCGATCAATACGCCTCTTTTGAGCCGCAGCCAGATTTTCACCTTCGAGCCGCTCAGTCGCGAGAATATCCGCACACTCATCACAAGGGCTCTGGCCGATCCCGAACGCGGCCTGGGCAAAACACCGGTCGCGATTACCGATGAGGCTGTGGCATTCCTGGCCGAGGTGTGCGATGGCGATGCCCGCAGGGCGCTCACTGCAATCGAGATTGGCGTGAAGTCCGCGATGGCACCGGAACGAACAACCAATCAGAATGCTGCTAACGTCGCGCAAAATGCTGCCGCGCGTTCACCCATCATCTTCGACCTCGCACTTGCGCAGGATTCCATCCAGCGCAAAGTGTTGGATTTCGACCCAACAGGCGACACGCATTACGATCTCGCATCGGCATTTATCAAGAGCATGCGAGGTTCGGACCCGAACGCCGCGATCTACTGGCTGGCCCGAATGTTGGAGGGCGGCGAAGACCCGCGATTCGTTGCTCGTCGGCTGGTGATCTTCGCCTCGGAGGATGTGGGAAATGCTGATCCAATAGCGTTACTGGTTGCCAATGGAGCGTGGGACGCCGTGGAACGTGTGGGATTGCCCGAGTGTCAGTTGAACCTATCGCATGCCGTGTGTTACCTGGCCACGGCTCCCAAGTCGAATGCCTGCACGATGGCAATTGGAGCGGCCACGAAAGATGTGAAGGAAGGTCGCACGTTGCCAGTGCCCAAGCATCTGAAGGATTCCCATTACGAAGGTGCAAAGAAGTTCGGGCATGGGACAGACTATAAGTATGCCCACAACTTCGGCGATGGGTGGGTCGATCAGGAATATATCCCAGTGGATGTGGAGTATTATCGGCCAACCGATCGTGGTCACGAGGCGAAGATCAAGGCGCGACTCGAAGAATTAAAGAAACGGAGAGAGAGTGGTGGACCGAAGACGGAGGGATGATGGATGAACCTCGATCACGAAACCTCCGCCAGTGCCACGAGCCGACTCTTTTCCTTGACTGACTTCGCAGCAGCGAAGACGATTGCTGTCACCGCCACGATTTCTTCGTGCGGGATCGGCTCCTTTCGAGTTTTCACCATTTCCCGAAATGTCGCTGCCATGCGGAACATCTCGTAGTGATGACCGTACTTGAAATCCCCTTCGATGGATGGCGTGTATTCGTATCGCTTTTTCTGGAAGTAGACGGCCGTGTGGCAGTATTCGGGTATCTCGCTTGGTCGTCCAAACCAGAGTTGGGCGGGCATCCTGTCGGGATAGGTCACAATCGCGTGAGAGGTATTTTCGTGAGCATACATGCTCACAGCTTCTGCTCCTGGTCCCAAAAGCGTTACCGCGGTCCATGCGGGGTGTTGGCCATAGACAATCCATCCATCGGGACTGTATCCGCCCTCAACGCCGCAGATCAGGTATCGAATCGGGCCAAACTCACCTGAGTCGCGCTTGCGGAGTGCGGCCTCCATCCCTTGCTCGTGCCGGAACAGGCTCGATGACATCAGTGGGGCATTGTGTTTTCGCGCGAACTCCAGAATCTTCTTCGTACCAGCCACCGAGCCGCCGATGGGTTTGTCGCAGAAGGTCGGCAAACCCCGCTTCAGAGCCGGGGCAACCAAGTCGAAATGGTCCTCTCCGAAGCCGGACGCATCCCCCAACCAAACGGCATCGACCTGCTCGGCCAATTCTTCCAGCGATTTCGCGGCCTTCACACCGGGAAATGCTTCGAGGTAGGGTGGAATCACGGATTGATCCGCATCGTAATAGTGCGTGATCTTCATGTCCGGAAAGGGGAGTTGGTCGAATGTGTATTTGGGATTTCGTATATGAGTTCGGAAATACTCGCCTGAACCCGGATCGAGGTATTTCTTGATCGCATCCAGGTTGATCTCGGGGTGGAGATACTGGGCGAAATGCCAGGTGTGACCGTTCCGCGCTTGCGGTTTACCCCGAATTGAAGCGGAAATAACGCCGATCCGATACACCTTGCCGGGTTGCTCTGGGGCCGCCTGTTGTGCTGTCCCGACTGTCGCTGCAAGAGGCACCACCGCAGCTCCCAGCAACACCTCGCGGCGTGTCGTCTTTTGGTGAATGTCCACTTGGTAGTCTCCAGATGTTGTTAAAATCCTGTTGTTCGCACGACTACCAATCAAGCGTTTTGTAAAGCACCGAGAAAGGAGGCAAGCGAAGGAATTGAGAATCTTGCGGAGATCCGAAAATAACGCAGTTGCCGACCTGTTGGCCGACAACTGCAATCTAAACTTATCTAGAGTCGGTCAGCAATGAGGCACTTTGAAGAGTGATCGATTTGGTTTTCGTGAACCCATCACACTCCGCGCGATGGATTCATCACGGAGTTTACTCCTTCTTTGGCCCCTCATCCTTCAGTTCATCGATAAGCGTGTCTACTTCCTTGTCAGTCAATTTCGGAATCGCGATCTTGATCGCCTTCTTGTAATACTTCACTTCATCGGGCTCGTAAGGGAAACCGACGTTCATCTTGTTTTCGTCGAATGAATCCGCCAGCACCTTCCCTTCTGAGGACAGGATTACCCACATTGGTACACCTGCATCATCCGGACTGTATTTCTTGTAGAGTTCCGGACCCCCAGAAGTTTCGGCCACATCCACTTTGACGAACACGAGATGTTTATCCAGGATCTTCTTAACCGCTGCTCTTTCATGGAACTTGTCGAGATGCTCGCACCACGAGACCATGGGTGCGCCAAAAGATATGAACACTGCTTTCTTATCTGCCTTGGCCTTTTTGAGAGCCGATTCGAGTAACTCTTCGGCTGATTCTGCCTTGGGCTTTGGATCAGCAGCCTGGATGGTTGGCAACAAACCCAAAGCAAGACACGCAATCGCTGCGAGAAATCGGATCATACCTGCCTCCTGTAGAAGTGACTTGACCAGTGGGATTATCGTCGCGGAGACGTGTGGAGGCAACTGCGCAAGTAGAGCAAGAAGAGAAATTAACTTTCACATGACGCGGTTTGCTGCCCAGGCATCGCGACGGCCTGTGAAGAACTCTTTGTACTCGGCTGGAATTGGTTCGTGAATCGCCTGCGGATCGAATGCCGCGTTAAGTGCCCAGAGCATGGGAACGATGTCCGGATCGGGATAGCCAATGCCGCGGACTTCCAGAAAATCGCCGTTCACATCGAAGACTTGAAGGCGATCTTTCCACACCCACACCTTCCGGAGTTCACGAAGTTCCCACCGCGCGCGTTTGAGGAACTCCAGAGAAAGATTCAGATCGTTCGCTATGTGGTCGTGAGCGGAGAGAGGGGTGACCATGCGTTGTCGCCATCAATTCTTGTAGGGGTGGGTCGAGGCATTGGAGCCCCACCATTTTTGGTGATGGTGGGGCTCGCAAAGCCTCGACCCACCCTACAAATATGTTTACCGCAGCCCAGCCAGTTCCTGTAGCAGGTGCCAGTTTTCGAGCCGGTCTTGCTTTGCAGCAAGCATCGTCTCGGAGGGGTTGCCGTCCTTGTCGAAGTGCTTGACGAATCGGCCCTCACTACGTGCGAAGTCGATGAACGTGACTTCCTGGTTTGTCTTGGGGTGAATGTACCAGTCGCCCTTCATATTTGGGTTGCCCATGAGGGAAAGGCGTTTCTTGATGGTGTCTCCCGCCCGTGGATCGTAGATCATGATCGGGAAGGCACGGGTATCGACCGCCAATCGTGCCTGCTCGCCAGCCATATTGTCGGCAACGCCATGTTCCGGCTGGCAGGTGGTGTAGCAACAGACGATCGCTGGGCCATCGAACTCCAATGCACCGAGAACAGCCTTGTAGAAGTGGTTGGTATGGGCGCACGTCGTTTGTGCAACGTAGGTGCGCGGGTGCATCATCGCAATCTGGGCGATTTCCTTTCGCCGCTCTTGCTTGCCGAATACTGCCTTGCCGTGAACCGACATCTTGGTGTTCTGCCCCATGAAACTCGCGGTTGAGGCCTGACCACCCGTGTTCGAGTAGACCTGCGTATCGAGGACGAACACCTTCAGATTCATTCCACTGGCGAACAGCCGGGAGAGTGCCTGAAAGCCGATGTCGAACATGGCACCATCGCCGCCAATGACCCACAGGGGTTTGTCCTTCCACCCCATCTGGTCCCACCGCATCCGTACTCCGATGCCGTAGGTCGGGGCGTTCTCGAAGAGCGAATTCGTCCACGGCACCATGTACGGGTTGTACGGATATGTAGATGTATACACCGTATTGCAACCCGTCGCGGCCACAATCCCCCACTGTTCGCCGTACTTGGAACCCGTCGCTGCGCATAGCATCCGGAGTGCTGTTCCTTCGCCGCAACCGGCACACGAGCCGGCTCCGCCGGTGTAGATGTGCGTCTGTTCCTTCAGCATCATGTCGATCAGCAGGTTTCCGCTGATGTACTTTTCGTTGCTCGGTCCCATGTTCTTGAAGATCCGGTGGCTCTTCCGAGCCTTCAGCATCACTTCATCGGTCTTGTTGACCATCTTGAGCGCGAGATCGTCGCAAACGGTGACGCACTCCGCGCACCCCTTGCATTTCGATGGATCGATGATGATCTGAAACATCCCACCAGCGCCGGTTTTCTTCTTGCCGCCATCGTAGTACTTCTTGGTCCGCGACCATTGTTCCCGATACATTGCGCGATCGGCCTCGGGGATGTCCTGGAGCTTCTGCTCCCATTCGTCCTCGCCGAGAACTTTGCCGAGAATGGCAGTGTCCGGGCATTCCGTAACGCAGTCCATACAGCCGGTGCAGTTCTCGGGGATGTAGTCGGGAATCTCGGGCGAGATGTAACTGAAATCGCGAAGGGAAGCAGTCCCTGCCGGGATGAGCGAGCGTGCGAGCGTGAGATCCGCAGGCAGATCCTTCTCACCATAGCCTTCTTCATAGCCGCGGATGATGCGTTCGTTGAAGTCGACCACATCCAGCACGGGAAGTCCGACTTTCTTGTACTGTCGGTCGATGGTCGTGCCGTAGCAGTTGTTGTTGAAGGGATCTTTTTCACTCGCATCATTCATGCTCGGCGCGTTTGGGAGAGTCGCAATCATATGTATTTACCTTTTTTGTTATTGGTTATTGGTTTTCGTCCTTAGTCCTTCGTTCCTCGTCATTCAAAAAACCAACTAGCATATCGCTCCGCTGTTTTCACGAATGACGAGGGACAAAGGACGAAGAACGAATTCATTGGTTGACAATTGAGCCGGGTATTTCCTGCATTTCGCTGTAACCGCGTTTGATGCAGGTCATGTTCTCCTGGATGACCTGGGCACCGCGCTTGCCGAAATACTTTTCCAGAGCCTTTTGAACACCTGCGTACACCTGGTCATCGGTCATCTCTGCTTCGCGGGCATAGGGTGTCAATTTGAGGAATGCACCAAGAAGAACGATGCCCTGCATCCGCATCTGAAGATCGGGTTCGCTTGCGATTTCGCGAGCGATGCGAACCATGTCGCAGAAATAGACCCGAATCTTCTTCTGGCGAATGGTCTGCTTGTTCTCGGCGGGAATACGTTTCCAGACATCAACCGGGTCTGAGTATTGCGACTGCATGAAGATTGTTCCGCCATCGACCACGCCTTTGAGCGTCAAGGGGCTGAGCATGGCCGTGGGATCGTTCACACAAAGCAACTCCACGCGCTCCAGTTCGGAGTGCATGTTGATGTGTGTGTTGGCGATGGTGAGATAGTAGGTGGTCGGCAACCCTTTCTTCTCGGAGCCGTACTTGGGGTATGCCTGCACGTCCTTGCCGAACACATTTCCCGCGATGGTGGCGATGACTTTGTTTGTCGTCACCGAACCAAACCCACCCACCGAGTGGCCCCGCATCGAGTAGCCGCCCTTCGGGCGAAGATCCGGATCGTCCTTTCTGGGCAGGGCGGATTTGTGGTCGATTCCCACACAGAAATAATCGGGGCCGCCGATCATCATGTTGTGGAACGCAGCAATGATGTCGCCGGGGCGTACATCGCGACTGCCCAGGCCGGCAGCCCCGTGATAGATCTGTGGAACGTGCGACAACTTCTCGTGTCCATTCTGCCCGGTGACCGCATCGCAGAACGCGGCCTTGATCTCTCGGGTGAGGTGGTTGCCGGTGGTCGAAAGCGGATCGTCCATCCGTTCAAACACCGTGAACGCCTTGCAACCCTTGAGAGCATCGACAATCGATTTTCCTGGGAATGGGCGGAAGACCAACACCGTCAAGCAGCCAGCGTTGATCCCTTTCACATCGCGGAGGTAATCGATTGTGGCCTTGGCTGTTTCCATGTAGCAGCCCATGCCAACCAGAATGTAGTCGGCGTCTTCGCAACGATACGCCTCGACATTGCCGTATTGCCGACCGGTTTTACGGGCAAACTCTCCAAACGCTTCCTCCAAGTGTTGGCCGATCTGGTCGTAGTACCATCGCTGGGCAATTTTGCCCTTCATGTAGGAGTCCTGGTTCTGCACCACGCCGGACATCACGGGGTTGTTCGGGTCCATGAGGTTCGTCAGCTTCTTCGGATCGCGAATGAACTCCTTCATGAACTCGGGCTCGGGCAACCGCACCGTTTCCACAGTGTGTGTCGTGAGGAAGCCGTCCTGGATGTTGAAGAACGGAGTGCAGGAAGCCTCGGCCACGCGGCGAGCGATGAGACAGAAGTCGCCAGCTTCCTGCGCGTTGCGCGCGAAGATCATGCCCCAACCGCAATCCGCCACGCTCATCACATCATCGTGCCCAGCGTGGACGTTCAATCCTTGGCTGGTGAGCGCACGTGCTCCGATGTTCATGACCACTGGGAGACGCTTCCCGGAGATCGTGTAGAGAACCTCCTTCATCAGAACGAGACCCTGCCCCGAAGTGAAGTTTGTCACGCGTCCTCCGGCAACGGCGAATCCCTCGCATACGGCCGCAGCCGAGTGTTCGGATTCCGGCTCGAAGAACATCAACTTGTCGCCCCAGAGGTTGGTCTGTCCGTTCATCACCGAGGCATTGAATCCACCGCCCATGGTGGTTGAACTGGTGATTGGGTAAGCCCCGGCGGCCTGGCTGATCCTTACCTCGACGTGGACGACGGCTTCCGCTCCATCGCAGGTTGTGGGAATGCCGGGGAACTGGTGGGATGTTTCCGCGAGTTGCTTCTGCGGTTCCGCGGTTCGGGTGGGACGTTCGGCAACGGCAACAGTCATTGAAATCCTCTTTCAATACAGATGAGATGCACACGGATGGATAGGCTCGGGATAATCCCGGACGAGTGGTGTTGCTGGGCGGCCGGATCGTTCCACAAACCGGGAACGATTTGGAGAGTGGCCGCACGAACCAGAAACCATGTCGAGTGCAGTTTCAGCCGGGAAAAGAGATTCGGGTGCTGAAACGCGAAAGCACTCTAGGAACGGCGATTGGTGCGTCGGACGCGCCGAAAAACAAGAGACAGGAAGCGAGCATCATCGACATCGGGGAACGAATCTGGCCTACGGGTGGAACCCGGTCGGCCGGGGCACCAGCGAAGAACGCCGCCATCGAGATGATAGATGCAGAGAGAGTTCCGGCCCGCATGTTCGTGCGGACCCTCCTCAATCAGCATATCCATCTGGCCAGGGGTGAGCTTGAACGTGCCCATGTAGAGATCGCCGCTGATGAACTCAATCGTGAA
>DASZJS010000750.1:0-3457 GCA_035947935.1 Gemmata sp.
ATCAAATCTGTAGCTTCTGGGGACTTTTGGTCAGATTCTGACATGATATTGTTCCTTATGATGCGAGAAAAACCCGTTACTCTTTTGTTTCTTCGAACAGGCGTGCTGCCAATTGCGGAGCCTGCAGAAGTAATACTTCTCGCAATCGTTGTCGGGCCCTGACGAGTCGCGCACGGATGGTGTTGGCATTCGTACTCGTTAGCCTCTCAATTTGCTTGGAATCCAAGCCTTGAATATATCGCATTTCAATTAGTCGCACGTCGTCCGCAGACATAAGGGCGACGGCTTCCATCAAGCAACGGATATCATCAGCTCGGGACGCGGAATTGTCTTCCGACAGAGGGTCCATCAGAGCCGTCAATCGGTAGTCGGTCGGCTCAAGTGTCGTTTCACGTTGAGCGAGAATTCCTCGCGCGACACGAGCGACGATGGTAAACACGAAGCCCTCGAACATGCGGTCGTCGTCAAACTGGTAAGTGGCGGTTACACGGTTCACACACTGGACTAATCCCCAGGCTGCCTCTTGCGCAGCATCTTCGGCATCTTGCCGGTGGCCGAGGAGGCGGTACGCGTACCAATGGAACCGGTCACAAAGCTCGCGTAGCAGTTGTTCAAGTGCGCGATCGTCCCCTTGCCGAGCCCGCTCGAAAAGGTCAATGAGGTGTGATGCCACTGTCGCGACTCCGAAGGTAGTCTCAGGGAGAATGTTCCGGCTCGGGTCATGTGTTGACTGGATTCTTTTTTTTTCACGAATTCACCAAAAGCCAGTTGCCGAGTTATATCACTTAACTCTTGCTTAAAGATATGTCATTATGATATATGTTTTTATTATGACTGGTTGATTATGTCATGGACGAACATCGACTTACTTCATCATCGAACTGCCGTTCTTTCGAATGGCAGTGCTGTGACACTTGCGGAAGCAGTCAAGTGGTTCGACCGGTTGCAGTCGGCCAAAGACGCCGATGACTTGGAGTGGGAGCCGCTCTACCACCTCCGCCAACTTGCACTCGGCAAAACCATAGCCCCCGAAGCAGTTCAAACTTTTATCCGTGCTGGCTTGCTCGGGTCGGACGGCACGCTCGACAACCGGTTTCGAGAAATCATCCTCTCCTCAATCAGGGGGGAGGATCGCGACCTTCACCTAGAGTCTCCTTTTACAGAGAAACTCGACCGTTCATTGGCCGAATTCGTCCACGCGCGCGAAGTGATCCTCGCTGCTACAGACCTTGGTCAGTTGAACCCCGACATGGTGAAATCCTTCCTCTCGCCGAGTCGATTTGACAAAGCTCTCGAAAAGTTCTCCAAATTTCATGAGGAATCTTCCCAGACTGGCGAAAGACCGTTGGGCACAAATTTACCTGTCCCGACGCCGGATCCAAAGACGTTCGCCGAGCGTGTCATGCGCAAAGCGCAATCGGTGGGCGAGCCAAATAAGAGCCCATCTCCGCCTCCACCTCCTCCGCCATGAACACTCAATCTCAAATCGTAGCGGTCAGTTTTGTCGGGACTTCAGTGGCAAATCGGTAGTTCAGCACCAACACCTACGTTGCCGACGCGCATTATCCTGTTGAGAGTAGTCACCCGCTCTGAGGCTCACGGTTGCCGAACGTGAATGGCTCGGGGGTCTGCTAACCACCAGCAAGATGCCTGTAGTGATTGGTGTCAATCACCAGCTTTGAGTGTACTTCCTGGGTGTGCCACGACCCCAGGAAGGCCAGGAAACTCCGTGGCATTCATTGGAGATCTTGGAATGAGCAGTTCATCTACACGCCCCTGTCCCCGTTGCGGAAGGCCTGCTGACAAGAGAATCGGTGAACACATGCCCGAGAATTCTCATAGCGCGCATGCTGGATTGCACATGTTGGCCCACGGCCATCCTGTCGGGCTGGTCCTTGCTGCCGGTGTTGCCGCGGTGCGGGCTGTACTGCCCAAAGGGTACCAGTGCGGGAATTGCGGGCACCGCTTCGGAGGATAATAAGCTTCCGCGGTGTCGATCCCTGGGACACGCATTTTCAGTTGACACCAGGATTCATCACCAAGTCGGTGTCTCGAATACCTCAAAGTAAGCATCCTAAGTAGTCAGGCTTCGATCCCTCGCTGCACGTCTCGTTGTGGCGGGGTTTCTTATTGGTTGGAGGTAAATGCCTCGTGATGTCCAGTCTTCTGCAACGCCGCTCCTCGCTGCTGGACCAACAATTCAATTCATCCTTTTAGACCAAGGCAAATGCACGTTGCATTGGCCAGATTGACCGGGCTCCCTCACGTAGTTTGGAGGTGTTCCGTGATCGTAAAATTATGCCCCAGCTCGGGCACTCAATCGCCCCTATCGGTCCAAGGTCCTATTTCATCCGATGCTTTCACTGATTTAGCCAAGCTGCTTACGCCCTGTCTGGAACGGTTTGCCCGGGCACGCCTGCATGATGAGAACGACGTTGATGAAGCTTTGCAGGGGACACTTATCGGCATATTTGCCGTCCTGCAGCGAGGCGAGTTGATCGTTAGTCCCCTGGGTTTTGCGTTGTGTATTCTCCGCCGCCAGATCGCAAACATACTCGCTGCCAAATCCCGCCGCGAGGCGCAAGGCGGTGAACTGGTCGATGACCGCATTTCGCACGAGAGCAAAGTCGATGCAGAGGATTTCTACGGCCCTGCCATGGCTGTTGTGGAGAAGATGCGCGAACATGTACGCATCGCTGTCACGCTGGTGTGGATCGAGGGCAAGAGCAGCAGCGAAGCTGCCATGCTTTGCGGCTGTCATCGTGGCACAATCTGCAAATTGCTCCAGGAGGCTGCCCAGATCCTCCGCGATTGGGCCGGAGAACACAAATGCAGCACACCAGCGCAACATTCAGGCCTTATGATCTGACTCCTCTTTAGCCCACCCTGAATTCGCCCTTCCCCGAGTACCAGCTAGCTTCCACCCGCCGCGATCACGGCACTGGTGCCCCGTTGTCCGAATGTAGCTTCCTTAATGATTCCGGCAAAGCTTCAGCCGGGGATGATTTCAGGAGATTGTGTGATGAACCCATACCAGCAGATCGGAGTAATTCCATGGTTCCATCAAGCGACCAGTCGTCACCACAGGTCTTGCCACTCGACTTGCTTGACCTGCCTTCACACCCCCTTAATCCGGTCGACCCCGGGCTTGTGGACAGGATCTCCGTGGGGTATGAGCGAGGCGATCCCATTCCCGCCATCACCGTTTTTCCGGTCGGAGGAGGACGGTACGAAATCCTGTTCGGGCAGCATCGCTACTTCGCACGGAAACGGGCGGGTAAAACCGATATTCTCGCCAACATTCTGCCCGAGCGTCCACCGCCTCTGCAGGCACTTGCCTTGCAGTTCAAGGAAAACAACGACCATCGCGAGCTTACTTCAATGGAACGGGCCGCAGCTTTTTTTCGCGCCAAGCAACTCGGAAAACTTACAAACAAAGCGATTAGCGCACTCTTTG
>DASZJS010000751.1:0-7284 GCA_035947935.1 Gemmata sp.
TATCTGGAGTGATAACTGGTGTACGGTGCTTCGTGCTGAAAACGATGTGGTAATGGAGTTGGGTGAAGGTTTGTGGCATGGGCCATTGCTTCTTTCCAGCGATCATTTTCCAGGGGTTACGCTCCACCTCTGGAAATATACATTTCCAGAGGCTTCGCTCCACCCCTGGCTACCATGGCGCGCCCCTATCGGGGCTAAATGAAGTTGGTGTTTCACGCCCGCTATTATGAGCCCCGGTAGGGGCGCGCCATGGTAGCCAGGGGTGGAGCAGAGCGAAGCGATGCGCAACCCCTGGAAACAATGTGGCCATGTTTGCGAACCTCCGCTACACATTCGCGATCATTTCAAAGACTGCCGTTATCGACATATGCACGGTATAGCGATAACATCCCTTACGACGCCTCGGGAGGTTCCGGCTGTAGGACCGGGTGCCACGCGGCGACGTCCGAAGGACAACTCACAATGGCAAGTGAAGCTGAATTGAAGGCCGCGGGCGAGAAGTACATCCCCAAAGATTACGACCCAACACTCTACAAACTCCGCCACTCTCTGGCCCACGTTCTGGCCCAGGCAGTGACAGAGCGATTCCCCGAGGCTAAACCCACCATCGGTCCACCAATTGAATACGGCTTCTACTACGATTTCGATCTCGAAGCGAATCCTTCCGATGCGGATTTGAACTGGATCGCGGATCGGATGCGGCAAATCATCAAGGGCAAGCATCCCTTCCAAGTCCGTGAAGTGTCGGCCGATGAAGGGCGCGAAATCTTCAAAGACAATCCATACAAACTCGAACTCATCAACGGGCTCGCCAAGGGACAAGACGAGTACGGTAATGCTTCCGCTGCCTCTCCGATGATTACCGTCTACACCCAGGACAAATTCACAGATCTCTGTCGCGGCCCACATGTCGCTAACACTGGAAACCTCGATACAAAGGGATTCAAGATCACCCAGGTGACCGGCTCATACTGGCGCGGCGATAGCAAGAACAAGATGCTCAAGCGATTCCACGCCATCGCATGGGCCAACGCTGATGACCTGAAAACTCACCTCGACAGAGTGGAAGAAGCCGCTAAACGGGACCACCGCGAACTCGGCCGCAAACTTGAACTCTTTGCCAGCGAGCCGATCTTCGGGTCCGGCTTCCCAATGCTCTTACCGAAGGGAGCAACCGTTCGCCGCATTCTTGAAACTTTCATCACCGACTACGAACGTAAGGCCGGCTACCAGCACGTATTCACCCCTGACATCGCCAAGAAGGAACTGTACATCCAGTCCGGGCACTGGGAACACTACAAGGACGGCATGTTTCCTCCGATGGATATGGGAGAGAGCGAAGAGTTGGTGCTGCGGCCTATGTGTTGCCCACACCACATTCAGGTTTATAAGTCGAAGCCGCGCAGTTACCGCGACTTGCCCGTGCGGATCGCGGAACTCGGCACCATGTACCGCTACGAGAAGTCGGGCGTCGTCGGTGGGCTGTCGCGAGTCAGGTGCATGACACTCAACGATGCGCACCTGTTCGTCCGGCCGGACCAGATCAAGCAAGAGATCACGGGTGTTTTGAACCTGATGAAGAAGGCCTACGCCGATCTGGGTATTGGCGATTACCGCTTCCGGTTGTCGAAGCACGACCCGGCGGACAAGGTGAAATATGTCGATAACCCCGCAATGTGGGCGAAGGGCGAGGCCACTCTGCGCGAGGCGTTGCAGGAACACGGGCTACCATTCTTCGAGGCCGATGGTGAGGCCGCGTTTTACGGGCCGAAGATCGATGTCCAGGTGAAAGACATGATGGGTCGCGAGGAGACCCTCTCGACCATTCAACTCGATGAACACCTGCCGAACCAGTTCCACCTGGAATTCAAGGACTCGGACGACACTCAGAAGCGGCCCGTGATGATACACCGCGGCGTTATCTCCACAATGGAACGGATGATGGCCTACCTGATCGAACTTTACGCCGGTGCGTTCCCAGTCTGGCTTGCCCCGGTGCAGGTGGCACTTGTGCCTATCGCCGATCGTCACTTTGAGTTTGCCCAGAGAATCGCCGATGACTTGCTGGAAAGAGATTACCGTGTAGATGCGGACCTCAGCGACAAGCGGATGAATGCCAAGATCCGAGATGCACAACTCCAGAAGATCCCATACATCCTGGTGATTGGCGACAAGGAGATGGCAGCCAATGCTGTCGCTGTGCGTCTGCGAAGCGGGGAAGACCTTGGAGCGAGACCGGTGGCCGAGTTCGTGGCCATGCTGGAAGCGGTCGTCTGCTCGCGGACTCTCAAATTGGTGCCATAAAGCACCGACGAGACACAATCAAGACAAAAAGAGAATGGCCGCAAAAAAAGCACAAAAAGCACAAAAGCCGACAAGAATGATTTTGCTGCGATGGACCGCAACCCGTAATCGAAATCGCATCCTGTTGATCCTGTCAGTGTCGATCTTGATATCCTTGTATTCTTTTGTGCTTTTTGTGCTTTTTTGCGGCCAGTCCTCTTCTCCTTTGTTCCCGACCATCCGTGTTCTATCCTCACCCTGTGGCTCATTCGCTCTGTGCCCTTTGCGGTGTAATGCTTGATTCCTCCAGATGTGATGATCCGGCTCACCGGGCTACGAGTTCTCTACGGTTCATTTGCGGCCGTGGATGGCCTCGACCTGGACATTCGCCGGGGCGAATTATTCGGTCTCCTCGGTCCAAACGGGGCCGGCAAATCCACGACAATCCGCGTTCTCATCGGTCAGCGATATCCCTCGGCTGGAACCGCTTCGATTGCCGGTTTCGACGTAGTGCGTGAATGGGCAAAGATCAAGCCATTGTTTGGGTACGTTCCCGACCGCGAGAACCACTTTGAAGAGTTCACGGGTAGGCGGAATCTCGAATTCTTCGGCAAACTTTATGGCGTTCCCAAGCTCCGGGCGGATGCTGTTCTGAAAATGGTCGAACTCGATGAAGCCGCTGACCTGCCGGTTCGCGGATATTCGCTCGGCATGCGGAAGAAACTCCTTCTCGCCCGCGCTCTGCTACACGAACCGCAAATCCTCTACCTGGATGAGCCAACCGCAAACCTCGACATTCACTCGGCAGAAGTGGTCCACCGCATCCTTCGGGCGCGGGTGAAGCTTGGGGCCACGATCATCCTGACGACGCACGATATGGATGAAGTGGAGAAAATCTGCGACCGGGTAGGCATCGTTTGCCGCGGCAAGCTGGTTGCGCTCGATTCGCCGCTGGCTCTCAAGCAGGAACATACTGAGCGGAAGGTGGATGTGATCCGAACCGATGGCGAGCGGCTCATCTTCGACATGGACAACGCCCACAGCCGCTCCAAACTCGCAGCATTGCTCGCGGCCGGGTACATCGCCAGCATTCAAACGCGGGAATTCGATTTTCATGCGACGTTTCTGAAGCTGACGGGACTGGAGTTCTCTTAATTGGTCCATAGTCAATCGAGAGCAAGCCAGATGGCGGTTTTCACTATGAACCATGGACTAATGACCATGGACTGCTGACCATGCGTTGGTACATCATTCGAGCTTTGTTGGTCAAAGAGTGGCAGCGGCATCTCGCCAACCGCGGGGGGATTGCGCTGGGAATCCTGCTTGTGGCCACGGCTGTGTTGCTGTCCGTGTTTGCTCCCCAGGAGAGTGCAGCTGGCACCGGTGTCGTTGGCGGTGTCCATCACTGTTACGTCGAGTTCGATGCCCCTACTCAGTTAATCAAACACCTTGAAGAGAACGTCCCCAAGGAGCTTGCTGGACAGCTTGTGTTCCGCCAACTGGAGAATCCCGATCAGGTACACAGCTTGATCGTCTATCAAACCGGCACTGGTGCATTGCAAATCCGGCAGCAATTGCCCGAACAGTCCCCGACCGGACGAGCACTATTGAGCGTCTATGTCTGGCACCCGGATAGCGATCCAATGGCACTTGCACCTTACGAAGCCTGGTTATGGAGGGAAAGCCACCGTTACTATGCCAACCGCGCCCGACAGAAGCAGCTTGCTGTGCCCGCTGACCCCACGTTCGATTCCGGAGCCGATTGGCTTGTCCTGGAGGCTCACAAGCGACTCCAGGACGAGGTGGTGGC
The DNA here is from genome assembly GCA_035947935.1 of Gemmata sp. Lineage (GTDB taxonomy): Bacteria > Planctomycetota > Planctomycetia > Gemmatales > Gemmataceae > Gemmata. Next base: position 4,094 of record DASZJS010000751.1, read on the forward strand.
AGCGGGAGGAACCCACATTGTGGGAGTTGCAGTGCCGGATCTCGAAGTCTCACGCAAGGGACTCGGTGGCAAGGTTCTCGATTTCCGGGCCGCAGTAGCAACCGGACTCGTGGTATTCGCTCTTTATTTCACCTGTGTCTATCTGCTCCCTACACTCAACTGTGAGGAGAGGGAACGAGGTGTATTGCTCGCCCAGGCTCTCACGCCGGCTTCCCCGGCCGAAATCCTCGCGGCGAAGTTTCTGTTCTATCCAGCGCTCGGAATTGCCCTCGCTGCAACGATCGCTGCGATCTATAAGACTGCGGTCCTGTCGAGCCTTTTCTTCTGGCTCGCGCTGTTTGCCGTGGGTGGTGGCTTTCTGGGGATCGGAATGACCATCGCCACCCTGGCCAAAACCCAACGTGCAGCGTTCCTAGGCGGCATGTGCTACCTGCTATCCGTGTCGATGGTGTTGCTGATTTGTTCGACCAACAACATCCCATTTCTTTCGAATTTGGCGGTCGAGTTCCACGGCCCACGTATCTTGCATGCGGCTTTAAGTGGGGACGTGTATCCATCCCACTGGTTCCATCTGGCCGGTGCAATCATTCTGGGGGCCGCGTGGTTGGGGGCTGCCGGATGGCTCTTCCGCCGCCGGGGGTGGCAATAGTGAGTTGTTGATTGTTGATTGGAATATCGAAGAGTGGGAAGTTGGCAGATACCGCATATTGCCTATCCAACACACTGCCGAGGGAGTTCAGTTTGTAACGGCCGCCCATATCATCCAAACAACGCAGATTCCGCAGATTACCTTTGACCAATTTTCTTTTTGGGTCTAACATCTTCTCCATCGCCCAGTACCGTCGCTGCCCACGGAGGAGTTTCACACCATGTATAGCCTCGTTCTCCTGACTGCCCTCTCAACCGGGGCAGACGTTACCCCCTCAGCAGCACCCGCTGTAGCTGCACCCGTTGTTTCTTCCGGGTGTTGCGGTGCATATGCGTCAGGTTGCTGTGGGTATTCAACGGCCTACGGCTCGTGCTATGGCTCATGTCATGGGTCTTGCCACGGCGGTTTGTTCTCGGGCTCACACGGATGCCACGGCGGCTTGTTCTCGCATCACCACTCATCCTGCCACGGATGCTGCGGAGGTGGTTGCTGCGGTGGCTATGCTTGCAACGGTTACGGTGGGGGTTATGGATCGACGTGGGGTCCGCCAATCGGGATGCCTCCATATACCCTGCATGGTTACAACCAGGGCGGAATGTATGGATATGGGCCTCCAGTTATCTGGGGAGGCGTGACAAACACCAATCCGCCAACAATGACGACACCGACTACCATTCCACCCAGCACTGGCTCCGGCTCCGACACCAAAACCGCTCCTCTGCCATCTGACAAGAAGGTCGATGACACGAAAAAGCCGATGGGCATGGGGGCGAACCTGAAGTTCCGCCTGCCTGCCGACACCAAACTCTATGTCGATGGCCAACTGGTCTCCGCGAGTGGGAGCGAGCGATTGTTCACTACACCGCCTCTCGCAATCGGCCAGAAATTCTTTTACGATGTCAAGGCAGAGCTGATGGTGAACGGGGCACCGGTGGTGCAAGAAATGCGGGTGATCGTCGAGTCCGGGGCTAATATCGATGAGTCGTTCGCGAAACTCTTCGCCGCGGCTCAGTCAAAGCCCACGGCCGTCGCTGAAAAGTGATTCTTCGTGTCCGATTGTTGGATAGTTAAAAAATCAATCCCAGCCGGGGAAGGCAGTAGCCTTTCCCGGCTGTTTGCATTTTCCGCTTCGTAGTAGGTTCCATCTTGTCACGTTCAAGAGAGCGATAGCAAAAGCCGACTGAGAAGTGCGTAAGTTGAAACGGGATAACGGAACCGTTTGCCCACCAATCCCGGTCGGTGTATAACAACGGTTCACGAGCGTCATCACCCGCCAATAGTGGCGGGCACCCAAGGCGAGGAGAGGAAGCCGTGTCCGCCGACCGTTACCTGTTTACCAGCGAATCCGTTTCGATGGGGCACCCCGACAAGGTAGCCGACCAGATCTCCGATGCCATCCTCGACTTCTGCCTGACCCACGATCCACTGAGTCGCGTGGCCTGCGAAACACTCGTCACCACGGACTTGGCAGTGGTTGCAGGCGAAATCACCACCAAGGCTCCACTGACACGCGAAGCTGTCGATAAGCTGGTGCGCGATGTGATCCGCGAGATCGGATACGTGGCGAAAGACGCGAAGGAACGCGAGGAGATTGGTTTTACTGCAGATTCTTGCCAGGTGGATTGCCGAATCCACGCCCAGAGTCCGAACATTGCTCAGGGGGTGGATGTTGGCGGCGCAGGCGATCAGGGATTGATGTTCGGGTTCGCCTGCGATGAAACCCCGACTCTCATGCCTGTTCCGATCGATCTCGCTCACCGGTTGGTTGCCCACCACGCCGACCTCCGGAAGACCGGAAAGATGCCCTGGCTGCGACCGGATGCCAAAAGTCAGGTCACTATCGAATATAACGCGGACGGCACGCCGTTCCGAATCCACACGGTCGTTCTCTCCACACAACACACCAGCGATGTGATGACAACCGTGGATGGTGTGCCGTTTTTCACCGATGAAGCTCGACAGACCATCATCGACAAACTGCTTCTGCCGGTACTCAAGTCCGACCGGCCGGATCTGTTGAAGGGCAAGCTGGCGATGATTCCCCTCGGCCGGCCAGCACCCAAGATGGGCGAATTCGATGTCGCCTGTCACATCAATCCCACCGGCTGCTTCCTGACGGGTGGACCTCACGGGGACTGTGGACTGACGGGTCGCAAGATCATCGTGGACACCTACGGCGGCCGAGGACGGCACGGTGGCGGGGCATTCAGCGGGAAGGATCCCACGAAGGTGGACCGCAGCGCTGCCTACGTGAGCCGATATATCGCCAAGAACATCGTGAAGGCTGGTCTTGCGAAGCAATGTGAGGTGCAATTGAGCTACGCGATCGGCTATCCAGACCCACTGAATATCTGGGTGAACACGAATGGCACCGCTCGGATTGCGGAAGCAAAGTTGATCGACCTGATCCGCGAACACTTCTTACTTACGCCCAAGGGGATTATCCAGGCTCTCGATTTGCGCCGACCAATTTACCGGGAAACCGCACGACACGGACACTTTGGCCGGGAACTGCCCGCATTCACCTGGGAGAAGACCGACA
>DASZJS010000752.1:0-4356 GCA_035947935.1 Gemmata sp.
CAATTTCGACAAGTACGGGATCGGGCACCTTCTTGTGCTTGAGAGTCTTTATCAACTCTTCGCCGGAATTCGATGTGCCATATTGTGGTTCCACGGTGATGAGGCGAATGGGATGGTCTTCATCCGCGCAGAGGGCGATGAGTTTCTTCAGCTCTTGGTCGTTGGGTTCTGTGCCGGGAGTCTTCTCGACGACACCAACAATGTTCAGATCAAATGCTTTGGCAAAATAGGTCAAAGAGTCGTGAAAGCTGACCATCTTCCGATCCTTCTTGTCCTTCAGCATCGCAACGCCTTCCGTCTTGAGCTTTTGGAGTTTCCCGATGTACTCCATCGCCCGGCGATCGTAATTGGCAGCGTGTACAGGATCTGCTGCTTTCAATTCGTCGCGAATGCCGTTAACCAGAATCTCCACCTGGTCAGGGCTCAACCAGATGTGGGGATCTTTACCGTGGTCGTGGTCATCGTCGCCATCTTTGTGGTCGTGATGGCAGCTTCCCTCCAGGAGTTTGTCTTGGGGGATCAGACTACCAAGGTCAACGATCTTGAGCTTTGAGTTCCCGCTCCCCCGCTTCAGAGTCTCGGGCTTCTCGCCTTCAAGTCCCAATCCGTTAATGAAAAAAAGATCGGCTCGGCGCAACAATCGGGCGTCCTTGTCGGTGGGCTCAAATTCGTGTGGCCCGGAAGTGGTCATCAGGGTACGGACGACAGCATCATCGCCGGCGACATTCACGGCAAAGCAGTAATAAGGGGCGAAGGAAACCACTACTTTCGGACCAGCGCGATCCTTCGGCCACTCATCATCCGGCTTGCTGCCACACCCGGACAAACCAATGGTGAAGAGCAATCCGAGAAGCGAGAACGCGAGGGTTGCAAAGGTCGCTGATTGGAGAGAAGACCGAGACATGACTACCCCAACGCGGGATAACGAGGTAAAACTAAATCCTATAATACGCGACCGTGGTATGTTGTACAAGTACATCTTTTCACGGAAGACGAACATTCAATTCGCGAGCTGTTTTGGCGATCAATTCCCAGGTTCCATCGGGAACCGGTATCCCCCCGACTGTTCGCTGCGATTTCGCGATTCGTTCTGGATCGCCTGGAAGTGTGATGGCCGCAACACCTGGCACTGTTGGGCAAGTCCGGACATAGGCGCTCAAGCCATCCGTTTCCTTCAAGAAGTGATCCGTGCCACCGAAGAGGGCTGGGTCAAGCAGGATGAAAACCGCAGCATTCCCCTGTCCGGGAAGAGGGAATACAGGGTTACTACAGAATCCACCCGAGAGACCGCCACAAAGCATGTCCAGAAGGAGTCCGAGCCCAAATCCCTTGTAAGCCTGTGGTCCCCCGAATGGGAGAATACTCCCCCGTGGCTCGGCGTAGAGGACTTCTGGGTCGTTGGTTGGTACTCCGGTGTGATCGACCAGCCAGCCATCGGGTGTTGGTTCTTTCTTTTGGAACTGCGCGCGGACCTTGCCTTCGGCAACAGCGCTGGTTCCAAAGTCGATGATGACGGGATCGCTTGTTGTGGGCACACCCATGCAAATCGGATTTGTGCTGATCCGTCCTTCAGTGCCTCCCGGTGGTACTACTCGCCGACCCGAACCATGTGAATTCACCGTGGCGAAGAGCGCTAGCTTCTCTCTTGCCGCGAACTCGGCGTACTCTCCGAGTCGTCCCGTGTGGCCACAGTTTCGCAGCGTTCCGGCTGCAATCCCCAGAGACTTTGCTTTGGGAAGGAGACGATCGAGCAACCGATATGCCTGCACCTGCCCCAGTCCCCAGTTGGCATCCGCAGCGAGAATAGCAGCAGTTTCACTGAGGACTGTGAGCGGAACACCCGGTTTGTATGTCCCCTTGCGAATGAGTTCGACGTATTGCGGCACACGCATGACACCGTGCGAATCGTGTCCACACAGGTTCGCATCAACGAGACTGTGAGCGACGATTGCAGCATCTGCTTGCGGAACATTGGCAGCTTCAAATAGCGACTGAGTGAAGGATGTGAGTGTCGCAGCGGAGAAAGTTGGCATGGGATGTTCCGTTGTGGATTTGAAAAATACTGAGATTGAGCAAAAGAAAGCAGAGTTTGGGCATCATGCTCGATCGACGGAGATTCGCCGCTCGAGTTCCTTAATGAACGCGGTCACATTACCGGCGGCGATAGCATCGTGGGGGATCACAATAGCAGTAATCGCATTTAGCAAAATAAATGTATAATCTTCGTTTGAACAAATCTTATCGATTACAGACAATCGGTAGTATGCCTCACCGGATGCACTTCTCGATGCCAATGCTGTTTCGGTCAACTCCAGTTCGCGAAATCCCACTAACCCAGTCGTTGAACCTTCGGAATACAGCCTACGATATCGTCGAGCGCAACCATCTCTCATCCTGTCTGGCATCCTCACAATCCAAAGTGCACACAGGATTAAGCAAGCGGGGATAAATATCCCGAGTACCATGACCAAGTCTTCGTCATTCATCCCATTCGACCACATCCATATGAAGGCTAATGAAAATGCCGCAATAAAAAGAATGGGTCCCACGCGCAGAAGTTTCCTTCTTGTTTGTCTCTCCGATGGAGAGTGTTCAAGGTGATAAAGAGACCAAGCGATAATATCTTCAATCGTGACTTCAAAACAAATCTTCATGGCTTCTCCCTTCCACCCGACGATTAGTGCGTTGCCAAAAGACGACTGACGTGAAGCCGCTTTGAGTCGGTCATAGCTCAACCGACCTGGGCGGAACAAACCCGCACCTTGTTGTCAGATTCACTCTTCCGTTTTGCTTACAATAGCAACCAACAATCGGCAGCCCACGGAGTCAAGTCATGGCGTTTGAAGTGCGAGTATCACATGTGGACGTTGGTGGCAAGGCAGGGGATGTCTACGAGTTAATTGACACCAGAGGGACTGTTCGGGCCGAAGTGTGGCCCCAGTGGGGATTCAATTGCCTCCGCTGGCAGATTCGCCAAGCAGATGCTCGATGGGCGGATATTCTCTTCGCTTCTGGTGATTGGGAAACGAATCCGGTTCCCACACGGAGCGGTCATCCCATCCTGTTCCCATTCCCGGGGAGGCTCCGGGATGCCAAATTCACATTTGAAGGAAATGTGTATCAACTACCGTTCAACGACTCGACCAAACAGCATGCCATCCACGGATTCACTCCCCGCAACCCGTGGCGTGTGATCGACTGGAACGGCGATGAAGACTTCGCCTTTGTCACCGGCCAGTTCAACCTCAAGAAAGACTTGCCCGACGCGCTTTCGTACTGGCCGGCGGACTTCAACCTGAACGTGACCTATCGGCTGTTTCGCGATCGGCTTCGAGTCGATGCCACGGTCGAGAACCTCGGACCGGGTCCGTTGCCATTTGGGCTGGGGTATCACCCTTATTTCCGCTTGCCGGGTGTGCATGATCCGGACATTGGCGGACATGTGCTTCAGGCTAATGTCGATCAGGTATGGGAGACTGAAATGAACTTACCGACCGGTTGGCGAAAAGACGTCCCGGGCGAAATCGATTTTCGATATCCAACGCCGCTAGGTTCGACTGAACTCGACTACGTCTTCACGGATGTCCGTAGCAAATCGACGAGTCTCGGAGAACTCGTCGAAATCGCTAAACTTTCACATCCAGAGGCCATGGGTCAGGTCCGCTTTCTCGCGGATGCAGCGTTCCGGGAACTGGTGCTCTTCACTCCCCCACACAGACAGGCAATTGCCATCGAACCTTACACTTGTTCGGCGGATGCGGCAAACCTGGCAAATCGGGGAATTGATTCCGGTTGGAAAGTGATTCCTCGAGGAACGGAATGGGAAGCGGCGGTCGAGTATCGCTGGGAGCCGGCAGAACTTTAAGATCCGTTTCAGGCTCAACAGTTGTTTTCTAAATGTTTCCCATTGTTAATTTCGAGCAACACGTAAAGGGCCCGCAAGAGTCGATTGAAGAGTGCCGGCTAAATATCTGATCGCATCAGAAAATCTTTCCCCAAATGTGCAACCAGCATCAGTTTCACGATTATTTCAGTTCACTTATTCACTGGTGAGTTTGCTTGGACGCGAAAAAAAACCTAACTTTGGATTACTTCCGAGGGGGGATTGTCTAGTGTTTGGTTACCGAGGTGCGGGGACACACGGATGCTTGGTAAGACAGCTCTCGGCAAATACAGGATACTAAGACCCCTTGGGCAAGGGAGTAATGCCGAAGTCTTCCTTGCCGAACCGATCGGCGAGCCATCCGCTCGCGTCGTAGTCAAGCGAATTCACGATCACATCGTAGAGCACCCGAAATTTCGCCAGTTGTACGAAGCAGAAACCCGCTCGATGGCGAAGTTTTCGCATCCCTATGC
>DASZJS010000753.1:0-4308 GCA_035947935.1 Gemmata sp.
TTCTTCGGCCTCTTCTTCAACTTCTTCTTCCTGACCCTCTTCCTGCGATTGAGCTTCCTTGGCCTCAACTGCTTCTGCCTCTCGCCGCTTGTCCAGCCGAGTTGGCCCGCGACTACGCCCCTTCGCCATGTCTACCCCTCCCATGAGTCCAGTTTGACGCAACCGTAAAAGTACCCAGTGACCTCCTGCCCGACAAGAGCGAGAAATAGGGCCAACGTGAGCGGTTTCAACGGCGTCTGGCAATTTCCATCACTTCTTCAAGCCCGCATCGGGATAACGAAGTTTGCGGTCGGGGTCGAGAAAGCGGGCGTGCAGAGCGTTTCCCGCGCCCCCTTTCACCACAATCGTGAGCGTGTGCTTGCCTGTCGGCAAAGCCATATCAAACGCCGCCTGATCGGGTTGCAATTGCTTCCCGGTCCCCTTTCCGGTACCAATCGGCTTGCCATCGAGTCGCACTTCATAGTCGGCCGATGACCCCACCAGGAGCTTGGTTTTCATATCGGTCGTTGCGGTGATCTCTGCTTCCACGACAGCAGGCGAACCCTTGGTGTCGGGGAGCAACAAGCGGCCAGGGACACCCGCCGCCTGCTTTTCACCGTTCACTGTCACATCCGCGATAAACGGGTGCGCCATCAGGTATCGCACCAGATCGCGGAAATCCTGGGCGGTCATGTTGTACCCTAGCCCCTCGGGCATCAATGACTTCTCGGATATCTGCACCGGCCCGTTCAAGTCTACCTTCTTGATCTTCTTCAGCACGGCGTTTTCGAGTTTCAGCGTGATTGTCTTCTCGTCTTCTTCCGCCAAAACACCCTGGAAAACCGTTTCATCGAGTAATCGAGCTGTACGAACGAAATACGGCGCACCAACGACGCGGTTGGGATCGAGGACGTTCACGAGGATGTACTCGATATCGCGGGCAGCGCCTTCGAGCGGTGGTCCAACTTCGGCACCCTTGCCCTCGAACTTGTGACACTTCGCGCAGTTGGTTTCGAACACCAGCTTGCCACGGGCGAATGATGCGGGTGCTGCATAGAGCGAGTCGCGCGTTTTGTCGATGAGTGCGTTCAGATCGGCAGGCGTGGCGCGGGTTCGACCCCATGCCTTCTCGATGAGGCTATTCAGCTCCTGGTCCTTGAATGCCTGGATGCGAAGGATCACGTTGTCGGTCACATCCGTGCGGTCCACCGATTTCGCGGCCATTGCCTGGAGCAAAGCCCTGGCCCACTCCTTGCGGGTCGCCAGCGTATTCACCACATCCGAGCGGAGTTCCTTGGGATAATCCTTCCACGCGGCGAGCAGGTCGGTCGCGAGTTTTGGGACATCGAACCCAGCAAGCGCCCGGGCAGCCTCTGCCCGTACCACATCGACGGTATCCTTGCGGACAAGGTTGAGCAAAAGCGGGACGGTTTCGGTAGCCTTGAGGGCACCGAGTTGCCGGACTGCCTCCGCGCGGATATCGGGTGCCAAGCGGGTGGCCGTGGCATTGGCAATAGCTCGCTTGAGGGCAGCCGGATCGCGGAAGTTGACCGCCAGCTTGTTCGCCAGTGCGACCAGCTTCGGGTTGTTCTCCTTGGTGATCTCGGCCTGGAGAGTGGTCCATCCTTCGGGTGCTTTTACGGTCTGTCCCGCGAGTGCAATCACAAGCCCATCCATTGCTCGTTCGCGTGCGGCTGCGTCTGTAAGTTTGGCAACAAACTCGATACATAACCGGAGGTCGGAAGCCTGCCCTGTAGCGACGAGTCGGCGCATCACCTTGGGAACGATCTGATCGCGAACGAAGGCGTTATCCGGTGCCTGTTCCGCGAGCCAGACGAGTTCTTTTTCCGCGGGCGTGCTGGCCCCTTCTTTCTTGGCGATGATCTTCTCGTAAGCAATCCATACGAGTTGCGGAATCACGGGGTCTTTCGCATCTTCCTTGTGGGCCATGAGGGCGCGGACCAGGGGAGTTACATCGTGTTTGTCCGCTAGTCGGATCGCGGCTGAGGCCAATTCGCGTCGAACAGGCGCGTCCTTGGATTTCCTGGCGATCTCTAAGAACCCCTTAAGGTTTTCATCGGTGATGTCGGTGATCTCAGAAATTGCACGGATCGCTATTGCTTGGTACCAACTGTATAGAGCAGGTAAATCTGCCAGTTCCTTAGTGGTTGACGGTTTCTTAACAAGTTCCTCTTGGTATTCCTTCGATTGTAGAGCTGCTGAGAGAGAAATGGTTCCTCCTCTCCTTTGGACCAGTTTCTTTCCAAGTTCCTCTCCTCCGGGACCAGCGATCCGCTCACCAATTAATCGTAGTGCAGTTCGCGATTGATAGGGCATGGGGAAAACAATCTCGGCAGGTTCTCCAACACGATTTATGCCAACCGTCATCAAGTCAATGAGTTCGTTGTCCGTCTTCTTCCCCAGATCCTCTGCCTTCTTCGTTTTAGTCCCCTTCAACTGAATCCGATAAACGCGACCGTGTTCGTAGTCCCAGCTATTGGCATCGGCCTGGTGGCAGGGGTTTTGGTCGTGCCAGTCGATGACGTAAATGTCTCCGAGCGGTCCCCATCTCAAGTTGATCGGACGGAAATTCTTGTCGCCCGATTGGAGGAAATCATCGCCGCGGGTTGCGGCGTAGGTGCTGCCGTTGGGCTTCAGAATGTTCTGCTTGATGCTACATCCGTGAATGCTGCCGAAGATCACGCTATGGCGGTACTTCTCCGGCATGTGAGGCACATCGAGCGAGATCAGCCCCGCGTGCGCCCAGCCGGATTCCTTGTGGAAGGTGTGGTCGCAGATTTCATTCAGGTAGCTGTACACATACGGGTTGTAGCTCACTCCCGCTTGGCGTTTGTAGATGCCGCCGGGAACGATGTGGTAAAGGTGTGGGATGACGCAACAGCAGAGGATGAATTGCCCATCGGAGTTACGCCAGTCCATGCCCCAGGGATTTGAGGTGCCTTCCGCGAAAATCTCGAACTTCTTCTGCGTGGGGTGATAGCGCCACACAGCGCCGTTCAGCCGGGTTTCCGGACCGTCCATTTGGCCACCCCCTCCCTGACGGTCGGGGTTCACCCGGATGTTGGATTGCGTGAAGACTCCGTGGAGACCATAGAGCCAGCCATCCGGCCCCCACTGGAAGGTGTTCAGTGTTTCGTGTGTGTCCTGGCTTCCAAAGCCCTTCAGCAGCACCTCGAACTTGCCCGGCTTGTCGTTCTTGTTCTCGATGAACCAGAGATAAGGAGCTGCTCCGACAAAGACCCCGCCGTGGCCGACTTCGATGCCGGTACACAGATCGAACGCCCCGAGTCCGGCCTTCTTCCGCTCCTCGGGGATGGGGAAGTCCTTACCCTCCGCGAACACCGTTCGCTTGTCGCAGACTCCCGTCCCCTTTGTATCTTCGAGGATAACAATGCGATCGCGGGGAGCATTTTTCCCGGCTCGTTTCGGATAATCGAAGCACTCAACCACCCACACGCGGCCCTTTTCATCGATCGTGAACGCGACCGGATTCACAATGAGCGGTTCGGCCGCAAACAGTTTTAGTTCAAACTCATCTGGCACCTTGAACCGGGCAACGCTCTCCTCGGGTTTGAGGTATGGCTGCCCGGAAGGCTTGCGGTTATCGAACCCGTACTCCTGCTGGGCAAGTGCAGGTGAGGCGATTAACAATGCAAAAGTGAATGCGAGAGAGGTTCGCATGAGTGGCCCGATGAATGAGGCGTGGGGTGGGACGTAAGGGTGATGTTACTCGATGCAGTGTTCAGTGTTCAGTGTTCAGTGTTCAGTTAAATCATTCAGACACCACAAGCGAAGTTGCAATGTCTTGGCTGAACACTGAACACTGAACACTGAACACTGCACCTTAAACCCACAGCTTTATCTTCCCCTTCAGTTCGGGTGGGAGCTTGTTATCGAGCAGCTTCCGCACTTCATCCGGGTGATACCGGGTGCTGAAGTGAGAAGCGATGATGAGTTCATTCTTGAACCGCCCAGCCCGTTCGACGAAGTCATCCAGGTGCATGTGCCCGAATTTGTGAATCTTGTCGCGGCGGTGGCTGGCCCGGATGAAACTCATCTCGGTAATCAGGATTTTGGCCTCGAAGCACGCCGGGCAGCTATCGAGCCCTGCCGGTGCGGTATCGCCTGTATAGGCCACAAGCGGGAATCGCACCTCTTTTGTGACCGCCACCCCAGAGAGCCGGAGCTCCTTGATCTTGTCGCCCGGCAACCCGATGTACTCTTCCTTCAGTTTGTTTCGCCGTTCCCACACAACGAACCCACGGCTGGGGATGGTGTGGACGGTGTTGAACACAGTCACAACATGCT
>DASZJS010000754.1:0-4784 GCA_035947935.1 Gemmata sp.
GACACGGCTACCAGTTCCTGGCACTCACCGAACATAACGTAATTGCGGAAGCAGAGAAGTGGGTCGATGCCGAGGCGAACGCAACGAGGAAGGCCGCGGTCGAGAAATATGTCGAGAGATTTGGAAGTCGCTGGGCCGAATTTCGCATCGGCAGTGAGAAAAAGGAAGTTCGTTTGAAGCCGCTTGCGGAGTTCCGGAGCTTACTGGAAGAATCGGGGAAGTTTCTGCTCATCCCGGCGGAAGAGATTTCGCATAGCTATGCCAAACGTCCCATTCACATGAACGGGATCAATCTGCGCGATACGATCAAGCCACTCGATGGGAAGGATGCCATCGAGACGATTGCCGTGAACTTGCGACAGGTTACTGAACAACGCCGCAAGACCGCCCGAATGATGATTGGATTTCTGAATCACCCAAATTTCGGCTGGGGCGTTCGTGCTGAGGAAATGCTTCTCGTGGAAGAGCTGCGGTTTTTCGAGGTGTTTAATGGGCATCCCAGCGTTCGGAACTACGGCGACGACTTGCACGCGAGTTGCGAACGTGTCTGGGACATCGCCCTGGCCTTACGACTTGGCAAACACGGATTGCCGATCGTTTACGGGATGGCAACCGATGATGCGCACGGATACCACGCCTATGGGGTTGGAAAGGTGAACCCCGGTCGGGGATGGGTGATGATCAAGAGCCCACACCTCACTGCGGAAGGATTAATTCGCGGTCTGGAGATGGGTGAGTTCTACGCAACCTCTGGCGTTATATTTGATGAGATCAAACGGGAAGGGGATGAACTCCGCTTGGCGATCCGAACTGAAGCCGGAGTGGAATACAAAACACAGTTCATCGCGACGTTGAAAGGGACAAACCTGGATGCGAAACCGAAGCTCGACAAGGATGGACGCGAACTTCCCGTGACGGCCGATTACTCACCCGACATTGGCAAGGTGGTGGCGGAATCCACAACTGCAACACCTCGATACAAGTTCAGTGGGAAAGAATTGTATGTCCGCGCCAAGGTGACTTCGACCAAGCCACACCCAAACCCCTATGCGAAAGGGGATATGGAGATCGCCTGGACGCAACCTGTGGTACCGTGAGGGTGCCACAGCGGAAATTACAGCAAGAATGCAGTGGCCGCAAAAAAGCACAAAAACCACAAAACGAAGAGAAGAGAGTGTTAATGCAGTAAACGGAGCATGTAAATCTGGTTTATTATTCACGTTCTTCTTCAGTCTTCTTTTTGTGCATTGTGTGCTTTTTTTACGGCCATTCTTCTTTGCTTTTCTCCTTCTTTGCGGCCAAATCAAATCGCTTCGGGGCCGCGTTCCCCGGTTCGGATTCGGACGCAATCGTCGAGCGGGAGGATGAAGATCTTTCCATCGCCGATCCTGCCTTCTGGGCCGGTTCGGGCAGCTGCGATGATCGCGTTTACAGTTGGCTCGACGAAGTCCTCGTTAACTGCAATCTGAAGCTGCACTTTCCGGAGCATGTTGACGGTCAATTCGTGACCTCGGTAAACTTCCGTGTGCCCCTTTTGGCGACCAAAGCCCAGAACATCCACAATGGTGAGCCGGAAGACCTCGACCTCGTTCAACGCTTCCTTGACCGCGTCGAGTTTGTTCGGCTGGATGATGGCGAGAATCATTTTCATCTGGTATTGCCTCGGGCTGATATTCAGCACCGGAAAGGAGTGAGTGCGCTGGTACTCGTATCCTAATCTCTGAATTGCCCGTTCACCAGCGATTCAAATACGAGTGGGAATTGCTGCGTGTGTTGATTAACGATGGTGTGTGACATCCCAAATCACTCAACCATCGCCAAACGCTTCGCATTATGCTATGAACACGAACCTTTTCTCGGGCCTCCCTCAACATTTGCCCGACGAGCTTATTACTACGCTCCTCAATGCCGGTACGGTTCGTATTGAGCGAATCGTCTCACACGGCCACAGGTCGCCAGATGGCTTCTGGTATGACCAAGATCAGCACGAGTGGGTCGTGGTGCTACTTGGGGCGGCGAGGCTTCGGTTCGAGGATGGCACCGTTGAGATGAAGCCCGGCGATTTTGTGAACATCCCAGCGCACAAGAAACACCGGGTCGAATGGACGACGCCGGACGAACCGACCGTGTGGCTGGCAGTGCATTACGGAGAGCGGTCATAATCGGTCTTGCGTGTGGGATTGTGTTCGTTGCGACTCTTTACATTCATGCCTGAATCGTGGATGCTCTGGATGACCAGCGCGAGTGTCATCAAGAATCCAAATCCGCACCAGCACGCACGGCTTCCATCCACAAATGGCAGGAAAGTGATTGAACGAATGGCATCGACTCAAACCCTCTCCGATCCCGAGCCATCTGAACCGGCGAATTCTGGCAGTGAGGCCATTCGTCTGCGCGATCTCTCTCCACAGCAGTGGAAATCCGGAATCGCAGCGTGGCTGGGTTGGCTGTTTGATGGCCTGGACATGCACCTCTATGTTCTGGTCGCTGCTCCCTTCGTTGCCGAGTTGCTCGGCCCGAACAGCTCGAAAGAGCAGGTGGGATACTACGGCTCCTGGATTCAGGCTTCATTCCTGATCGGCTGGGCGCTTGGCGGAGCCGTGTTCGGCCGCATCGCGGATCGGATCGGCCGCAGCCGTGCCTTGACATTGACGATCTTGACCTATGCCGCCTTCACAGGCTTATCTTTTTTCGCGCAGACCTGGTGGCAACTGCTCATCTTTCGCTTTTTGTCGGCACTGGGCATCGGCGGAGAATGGGCGGTCGGGGCGGCCCTTCTCTCCGAAACCTGGCCGAAACAGTGGCGACCGTGGATTGCGGCTGTGTTGCAGACTGGCGTGAATCTCGGCGTGATGCTCGCAGGTCTGGCGACATTTTTGCTTGCGGACTATCCAAGCCGCACCGTGTTCCTGGTCGGTGTGTTGCCGGCGTTGTTGGTGTTATGGATTCGGCGGGCGGTTCCAGAGCCTGAGGAATGGCAAGGGGCCAAGCACCATTCCGAGGATGCACAACCGGGATTTCTGGAGTTGTTCCGCGGTCAGATTCGCCGCACTACAGTGTTGACACTCCTCGTTTGCTCGTTCGCGCTCACGGCACACTGGGCTTTCCTCTTCTGGTATTTACAACACGTACGAAACTTACCGGACTTGAGCGATTGGACTGATGCGGACAAGAGTCGGCTGGTGAGTAAATTCGTCTGGCTCGTCACATTCTCCTCCATCGGGGGGAATTTTCTTGCGGCTCTGCTCGCACGCTACCTGCGATACCGTTGGGCCATTTTTTGTCTTTGCCTGGGCTACTTTTTTTCGATGTTGGCCACCTACATTGCACCGTTGGAACACGAATACCTTTGGTATGGATTCATTGCCATCGGCTTGTGCCAAGGCGTATTCGCTCTCTTTACCATGTATCTCCCGCCACTCTTTCCCACCCTCTTACGCACGACTGGGGCTGGCTTTTGTTACAACTTCGGTCGCGTTGCCGCTGGCTTGGGTACCGTGTTTTTCGGATTGTTTTCAAAGGTAGGCGATTATCGTTCCGCACTGCTCGGGGCTGCGTTTTTATTCTTGCCCGCAGCGATCATTGCGTTGCTGTTGCCTGAGCCGCCGGACGAGAATCCTAACGGCAGAGAGAAGAGTGAGCCAAAAACATGAACCAGAATCTCGGTTCGGGCAAAGTAACAACCGAAAGCTGTCGGCAATGTGGTTACGAACCCAACGACCAGTGGGCTCGACTGCCCGCCGGTTGGAGTTGGTCGGAAGTGGCTGGTGTGGCGACCGATTCGCAGAACCGAGTATTCCTCTTCAACCGCGGCGAGCACCCGGTCATTGTTTGCGACCGAGACGGCAGATTCCTATTGGGGTGGGGAGAAGGTTTGTTTACCAGGCCTCACGGCATCTTAATTGGGCCGGATGATGCAGTCTATTGCACTGACGATCTCGACCACACCGTTCGCAAATTCACACCTGAAGGACGGCTGTTGCTGACCCTCGGCACAAGCGGCAAGTCTTCGGACACGGGGGCAACAAGCATGGACTATCGCAACATACTCCGGGCCGGACCGCCATTCCATTACCCGACCAATGTGGCTCTCGCGCCGGAAGGAGACATTTACATCAGTGATGGCTACGGCAATGCACGTATCCATAAGTTCTCAGCGGATGGACTACTACTTTTCTCCTGGGGAGAGCCTGGAGACGGACCCGGTCAGTTTCACATTCCTCACGGCATCGCAGTCGACAAGCAAGGCACAGTGTACGTGGCCGATCGCGAGAACAGCCGTTTGCAACTATTCTCTTCGGGCGGTGTGTTCCTTTCCGAATGGACGAACGTCGCCCGGCCATGTCAGGTGTTCATTGATGCCATCGGCCATGTTTACGTGGCAGAACTGGGCTATCGCGCGGGGATGTGGCCAGGCACAACTGCTCCCAGCCCTGATGCTACTGGGGGACGCGTAAGCATTTTTGATCGGCAAGGCACTTTGCTGGCGAGGTGGGGCGGCGGAAATGACCCCTGCGCAGCGGGAGACTTTTTCGCCCCTCATGACATCTGCGTTGATACCAATGGAGACATCTACGTGGCCGAGGTGGTGATGTCAGCGGGCGGCAATCGTGGCTTGGTGTCACCCACTTGTCATGCACTCCAGAAATTCGTCCGCAAGACTAAGTAGTCCTGAGCCAGTGAATCAGGTGTGCGTCAAGAATGAAGAAAGAGGATTGGCAGCAAAAAAGCACAAAATGCACAAAAAAGAAAAACAAAAGAGCAATAGTTAGATTTCAGAGAGG
>DASZJS010000755.1:0-5356 GCA_035947935.1 Gemmata sp.
ATCGGGCTCAGCTTCACCCATCATTCCATCGGCACCGCCTTGGCTGTGAACACGCCAGCGATGCAACAGGAGACTGTCTCTCATTCCCTATCCTCTGCCGCTGATGTCGAGTTCTACCAGATTAATCTCCAGCAGGGGGATTTCGTGTCCGCTAGTGTGGCTGCCACAGGGACGGGACCACTCGCCGGTACACTGGAAGTCTTGAACAGTTCTGGGACTGTTCTCACTGAGTCATCAACCAAAGTCTTTACGAAAGAGGGAGCGTTCGGTGAAAAAACAACCAGCGAACCGTTGGTCGGGTTCTATGCGTCACAGGCCGGGTCTTACTACCTGGAGATGACGAGCGTTGCGACTACCTCCACAGCCAGTCGGGGCTACAACCTGAACCTGGAGCGGATCGCGCTGAACGATAGCCTGCCAACCAACCACCAGTTGGCCCAGGGTGGAGCATTCCACTCATGGCTCGACCAGGCCGGGGATACGCTCAACATTACCGGCCCGACGGGATATGGCTTCAGTCTCGAAGGGAAGTGGAGCGAAATTGTAAGCGGTTCTAAGGTCACCTATAGCGCCACTGGCGGTCTGAAGCTGGAAACACCGGCACTCGCAGCGACGATTGGGTCGATCGCGCTGGCGGTTCCGAAAGATCAGACATTCAGTGTCACCACATCCACCACCGGCCAGCCTCAACTCGGGACATTGACGGGAGTGAACGGGGATCTCGGGATGTCGCTTTCTCCCATAGCCGGGATTCTCGACAGCACCTTCGGGATAAACGTGAGCGATGAGTCGGTTCTGAACGGCTTTACAATCGAAACCGGAGCCCAGGTGATGCAGAACTACCAGAATGGCGCAGGGCAACATCTGGGTCAGATGCTCGGTGGGATTCCCTACCTCGTTTACGGGAACAAGGCCAGTGTGAACCTGAACTTCGATGGGATCAGCGTGGGAACCACCGACCAGTCGAAGACAGTGATTGTCGCCGACCCAGCGGACCCCTTTCTCTATGTGGGATACGGAAACTATGCCGTCGCTGGCTCGGTCAACGGTCGGATCCCGTTCGACACATCCGTTCCGGTGCCAGCCAGCGCAGGCATTGTGAACCCAATCGCAAACGATCCCACCCTGCCAGTATTGGCCAAGGGCGTGGCCACCCATCTCGCAGGCAATCCCGCCCTGCCGGTGTTGGAAGTCACAGGTGCGGCCAACATTATTGGGACCAATCCGAACGACAACTTTGGCCAGATCTATGCAACCGCGGCATTCCCTTTGGGAGGGATTCCGCTCACCGTTTCCGGTGGCGTGACCGTGAATCTGGATGCGAAGGGGGATGGGAAACTGCTTGAGGGGGCAGGAACTGCCAGCCAGTTGTTCCAGGGCGACTTCAAGGGCGTCGAAAACGTCCTGACGGACATTGATGTCGGGGTCAATGGCGCGGTGAGCCTTGGGTACAGCATCGGCGGGGTTTCAGTGACAGTCCCGCTGGGCAACGCCTCAGCGGTTTACGATGGCCCGCAGCAGGCTGTCTTCTTCACGGGAACCCAGGGAAGTGCAGTTTGGGAAGGAACAGCACTGGCGGACTTCAACGTCGGCCCCGGAGCCAAGGTCCAGGGATACATTTACGGGAACGGGCAGTTCTCCGTCTCGACGACCGGCAACTACATGGTCTCCGCGATGAACGCCGCGTTGACCATCACGGTCTCCAACCAGGCCATTAACGCCACCGGGACAGTGACCACACCGATTGGCACAGCGGATGTGAGTGGCACGATCGACTTCAATGGGACGTTCACCTTGAGCGGCGAGGCTACGGTAAATATCGGCGGAGGCAAAAACTTCATCTCGGGAGCAGCGGGCTTTGTTTTGACGAACGCCGACTCGGAATTGACCTTCGATTTCTCGCTAAACTGCTCGGCACAGTTAGAGATTCCGGGTGTGAAGGCAATGGGCCGCGTCACGGGTGACCTGGATTTGGTGATGAATAGTGAGGGCCATCTGACTTTCGACTACGCATCCCTGAACTTCTCTGGCAGCGTATACGTTTACGACCCGTTCATCCAGCACTGGAATGATCTGGGATCAGCCAGCGCAGGGTTCACCCTGAACGGGAACGAACTCTCCTTCGACGCACTCGGGCATACGTTCAGCATCGACCTGTGAGTTGTGGAAATTGAATCGGCGAATCGCCCTCGCCGATTTCTCTTCGTTTGGCAGAATCACACACAGGAAGGTGCAGATGTCTCTTGAGGCAAGAAGGTGGGACGAGGACTCGCTGGAGAACGGATAACATCGCGGTAGTTTTGTTGTTTCATAATCGAAAGTTGAAGAGAGCATCCGGAATCTGCAGCGATCGTTGGGTCGATCCTCATGATCGGAATCTGATACTGTAGACCGTACCCTGACACGGATGAAGCACATGTCTCTTTCCGTTTCTCCTGGTCGAAAACTCCGCGACGCCTGGTCGGCAGGGCCGTTCGCGCTCCCAGGGGTGTTTTCGCCTCTGGTTGCACGCATTGCCGAACGAATCGGTTTCCGGGCTGTTTATCTCTCGGGTGGAGCGTTGTCTGCAGGCAGTGGCGTTCCGGATATTGGTTTGCTCACGCTTTCGGAATTTGTCGCTCAGGCCCAACTCACCGCGCAGGCTACCAGCCTTCCACTTCTCTGCGATGCGGACACAGGGTTTGGAGAAGCTCTGAATGTCGAGCGCTCCGTCAAACTCTTTGAAGCCGCCGGGGTTGCCGGTATCCACCTTGAAGACCAGCAGATGCCCAAGCGTTGCGGGCATCTTTCCGGGAAATCGCTCGTCGAACCCGAACAAATGGCAGCAAAAATCCGCGCTGCCGTCGCCGCGAAACGAGATCCCGATTTCGTCATCATCGCCCGCACCGACGCCCGCGGCGTTCATGGCTTCGATGATGCAGTGAAACGTGCTCGTCTTTACCTGGAAGCAGGTGCTGATGGGATTTTCCCCGAGGCTCTCGAAACCGTCGATGAGTTCGCCCAATTCGCCAAAGAAGTCCCCTGTCCATTGCTGGCGAACATGACGGAGTTTGGCCGCAGCCCCAACCTCGGTGTGGCGCAGCTTGGAAAACTGGGTTACCGGATGATCCTGTTTCCCCTCACTGCGTTCCGAGTTGCGATGCGTGCGGCCGAGGAAGCACTCACCGGCTTGTATCAAAACGGGACACAAGCGGCGTTAGTTCCCAAGATGATGACGCGGGCAGAACTCTACGATTTGCTCGGATACACTGGCTATGAAGAAAGAGACCGGACCTATTTCGGTCCTGGGGCTGCTAATTCTTGAGGTTGCTCTCGCTCTTGGTTGTGGGATCATCAAGGGGTGAGGTGTGAAACCCCAGAACTCTGTAACCTGTTCTTTCTTCTTCATGGTCTCTCCTCTATCCAAGCCGCGAAGCGAACAATTATGACAACACCCACTTACTCTCCTGGTCTCGAAGGCGTGATTGCAGGTGAGACCGCGATTTGCACGGTCGAAGGCGGGTTGAGTTACCGTGGATATTTCGTTGGCGATCTTGCTGCGAATTGCTCGTTCGATGAGGTCGCGTATTTGCTCCTGTATGGAGAGTTGCCAAACGCCGCGGAGTTGAAAGGCTTCCAGACACGGGTGGCCGTCGCGCGTCGATTACCGCCACCGCTCAAGACACTTCTTGGCGAAATCCCGAAGTGGACTACGCCGCTGGATGCACTGCGAACCGCCGTTTCCGCTCTTGGGCACTTCGACCAGGATGCTGCCGAGAACTCGCACGATGCCAATCTCCGCAAAGCCGAGCGGTTGCTTGCCCAAATCCCAGTGGCTATTGCCGACCACTACCAACTGAGCAAGGGGCTTCAGCCGATACCGGCCAGGCAAGATCTCTCACACGCGGCAAACTTTCTCTTCATGCTCCGGGGGACGGAACCGAGTGTGGAGGAAGTGAAGGCACTCGATGTGTCGCTGATTCTTTACGCCGAACACGAATTCAACGCCAGCACGTTCGCAGCGCGCGTGATCGTCTCCACACTCTCCGACATGCACTCGGGGATCACGGGGGCGATTGGGGCACTCAAAGGACCATTGCACGGCGGGGCCAACGAGAAAGTGATGGACATTCTTCTTGCCGCAGGTGGACCGGAACAAGCTGAAGCGTGGACGAAAGCCGCACTCGCTCGCAAGGAGCGAATCATGGGGTTCGGTCACAGGGTTTACAAGACTGGCGACGTTCGCGCGGGGATTTTGAAGGAATACGCCCGAAAAACCGCCGAAGCAGTTGGTGAGGTGAAATGGGAAGATACAGCAGACACGATCGAGCACGTGATGGCCAGCGAGAAGAATATGTTCCCGAACCTGGATTGGCCCGCAGGTCGGCTTTACCACGCGATGAAGCTGGAAATCCCGCTCTATACGCCGATCTTCGCGATGTCGCGGATTTCGGGGTGGGCCGCTCACATTATCGAACAACTCGACAATAACCGCCTTATCCGCCCACGGGCTCTTTACAAAGGACCGAACCACCGGACAATTAAACCACTCGGCGAGCGAACTTAACCATTGAGTCGAGCATCCTGTTCAACAGCAGAGGGGTTTCAAATGGATACGCTCTTGGAACGCCTGTCTTCAAGTCAGATTGTCGCGGTAATTTCGATTGTTGTCGGAGGAATCGTGGCTGTGGTCATGATATTCTCTCTGACAAAATACCAGCTCCAATCGCTGGCGGATGACACCACACTGAAACGCGAGAAGCAGCAAGCGGAACTGGCATTGCGAACGAAAATGCTCGAACATGGCAAAACAAGCGGAGCGAGTCCTGATGCCCTCCTTGCTTTGGATGCAACTCCACCAGACCTTGATGGGCAGAATGCGGAATTAGCCAAACGGTTCGGAATGCTTGAAATCTCACCCGATGAGATTGAGCGAACCCTTGCTCGTGCGATGGCTCTCGATGCGAGTCGCAAACAAACCATCATCAATGTCATTGATGAACTGCTGGAGTGTGAGGCCGACCACGAGCCAATTCTCGCTGCCGTTCGCGGCCTGTGTAGTTCTCCTGTTCCGCGAGATAAAGAAGTTCCGGTTTCCGTAACAGGAGTGTGATGGTCAGATTCCGAATAACCTCTGACATTGCACTGGTGTCTATTGTCCCAGAGGACAATCCAAACGCATGTGTGCGGTGAAGCGATGCATGGGCTTCTTGTAATCGACAAGCCGGGTGGGATGACGTCTCGCGATGTTGTGAACAGAGTGCAGCAGTGGTTCCCGCGGAAAACAAAGATTGGACACACGGGAACGCTCGACCCACTGGCAACAGGTGTTCTGGTTGTGTGTATCGGTGCGGCCACTCGACTTGCCGATTACGTT